>JAFWNY010000003.1 GCA_017510075.1 Candidatus Saccharimonadota bacterium
AAGGCTCTCGTGACCGAGGCGCCAGATCTGCGCCCGGTACTTAAGAAAGCTGGCTTTACTTCGCGTGATCCACGCGAGAAAGAGCGTAAGAAATACGGTTTGCGTTCGGCTCGCCGCAAAGAGCAGTTCTCGAAGCGTTAAGGAATTGCAAAAAATAGCCTTTATAAAGGCTATTTTTTGTGGTATAATAATAGTATCGTGGGGCGTTAGCTCAGCTGATAGAGCGCGGCATTCGCATTGCCGAGGTCGCGGGTTTGATTCCCGCACGCTCCACCATATGGAATCGATAGAAAAAAGCCCCGCTTAAGAAGCGGGGCTTTGTAGTGTCCGGTGGGCTTATGCCCATTTAGTGAAGCTGGCTTTGACGGACTCCTTTGAGAGTTCCTCGAAGCCGGTTTTTGTTACTTGATACCACCAGGTGTCGGTACCGCTGATGGAGCCGCCAACCAGAAACTCGAAGGTTCCATTCTGGTTGTTGGCCTCCAACTGGTACCAGTAGGTACCGTCGTCATGGTTATACGGCCACGGTGCGGTCTCGACCTTCCAGCCGAGGGTGGCCGCGTATTTACCCATGGTACCGGCTTCCGCGGCGGCTAACTGCTTGACACTCATCGGCTGTGCTGGATCGATGCCGTAGGCATCGTAGTAGCGATGGTGCCAGAGAGCGAAGACCTTCGCTCCTTCGGCGCGGGTCAGCTTGTTATCGGGCTTGAAGGTACCATCGGGGTAGCCGTTGATGATACCTTTGTCGTAACAGAACCCAATGGCGAGCTTCTGCTCGTCGGTGAGTTTACTGCAGTCTGCGGGGACTGTGTAAACTCTCGGCACTGCGTCTGCCGTGACAGCAGGGGCTTCCATGTGGAAGTTCATTACCAGTTGGCAGACGAACGCCCGCGTTGCAGCGCGGTCCGGGTCGATGGTATGACCCTTAAGACGGGCTTGGACCCAGTTGACCGCATCGGTATACCAGCGGACGCCAGATGACTTGGTTGTCGGTGCTACCAGAGTGTTATACACTATTTGGCAACACTGAGCCTCAGTCAGATTGGCGTTCGGGGCGAACTTGCCGTCGCCGATGCCGTTGATCAGACCGTAAGCTTCAGCGTATTCTACATAGTTGGTGCTCCAATGGTTGGTAGGTACATCTTGAAATGATGCAGCGGTTGGGACAGCCATTATGCACGTAAGCATGATGATCGCCATTACTGTATTCCTAAGACGATAGTTTTTCATTTTTAAACCCCCTAGCTTGTCGAAAAATGGATTTAGGACACTGTTTTGATTATATCACACTTTGTTTAGATAGTCAAGTGTAACAGGGGTGGGCTAGATACCAGGGACGGGGAATTTAAGGGCGAGGTCACGAACTTCGGCGCGGATGGTTTCGAGCTCGGCGGAGAATTTGCTGAGATTGTCTTCGGAGCCGGCCTCTTTACAGATATCGGCGACTTTTTTCATCCAGAGGGCGAGTTGCTTCATTTCTTTACTGCCTAGCCCACGTGTGGTAATGGCCGGAGTGCCAAGGCGAACGCCGGAGGGGCGGAAGGCGGCTTCGTCACGAGGAAGGGAATTAGCATTAAGGGTGAGTCCAACCATGTCGAGGGCGCGTTCGTAAAGTTTGCCGTCAAAACCGAAACTTTCCATAACGTCGATAAGGATGAGGTGGTTGTCGGTGCCGTCGCCCTGCAGGATAAAGTCTAGTTTGATTAGTTCGGTGGCGAGGGTTTTGGCGTTGTCGACAATTGATGTAGCATATTCTGCAAATTCGGGCTTTTGAGCTTCACCAAAAGCGACGGCTTTGGCGGCGATGATGTGCTCGAGTGGGCCGCCCTGAGTACCAGGAAAGACGGCGCGGTCGATTAAAATAGGGATGTTTTCGAGCTTATGCTCGGGGCGCTTCAGGGGTGAGGCGACGTTACCTTTACTGAGAATTAGGCCGCCGCGGGGGCCGCGGAGGGTCTTATGGGTAGTGGTGGTCATCACGTCGAAACCGTAATCTAAGGGGTTAGGATGGACACCACCGGCAATGAGGCCAGCGACGTGAGCCATGTCGGCCATTAAGAGGACTTCTTGGCCAGATTTCTTGACTACTTTATCGCGAATCTTGGCAACACGGGCAAAATCGGGGATTTTCATAAAGGCGCTGAAGCCGACAAGGATGATTTTGGGCTGATACTCCAGAGCGAGACTCTCCATTTCGTCGTAATCGATATCGCCATCATCGGTGACGCCGTAGCCGATAAAGTTCCAGACATGAGCGCTCATGGTGACTTTGGCGCCGTGAGTGAGGTGGCCGCCGGCAGGAAGAGACATACCAAGTACGGTGTCGCCGGGATTCAGCCAGGCATAGTAGACTGCGGTGTTGGCTTGGGCGCCAGAATGAGGCTGAACGTTGGCGTGGTCGGCGTGGAATAACTCACAGGCCCTATCGATGGCGAGACGCTCGATTCTATCCACATTAACCTGACCACCATAATAGCGATAGTTGGGTAAGATTTTCTTGGCAATTTTTTCTTCGTCCCAGCCAGGTATACCCTCGAAACTGGGGTAGCCTTCGGAATATTTATTTGTCAAAATGCTGCCCATAGCCTTTAAAACGTTTTCGCTGACGTAATTTTCACTTGGGATTAGCTCCAAACCTTCGCTTTGGCGGATTTTTTCCTGATCGATTAAATCAAATACTGAATCTTCCATAATATATTCCTTTCATTTTAACAAATTATTATTTTTCGCGCTAATTCGCTGCGCGCTGGGATAATTTTTTCAAATTTCTTAACGGAAATTGCACGTGTCTCACGGCTCTCTTCAGGGTTCGCACGTGACAATTTCCTAAAATTTGAAAAAATTCTCTCAGGCTTGCTTTATGCTCATAATTTTAACGGTTTTTAGTTTTTAATGTACTTAATGATAGAATAGACTAGATCATTTTCGGAGCCTTTCTTAATTAGTGTTTTAGTATAAAGAGATTTGTCAAAATTAGGGAAAAAGGTGTCGGCGTCGCTGACGGTGGCGTTTACTTCGGTGAGGTAGAGAGTAGTGGCATAGGGGAGGGCCGCTTCATAAATGGTGGCGCCGCCGATGACGAAGAGTTCCTCCTTGGAATCTTGCCAGCTTTCGAGGAATTGACGAAGGTCGCCGACTGGCTCGACGCCGTCTGGCAGGTCCTCAGGGTGGCGAGTGATGACGTAGTTGGTGCGGTTTGGCAGAGGTCGGCCGATTGATTCGAAAGTTTTGCGGCCCATGAGGATGGGGTGGCCAGTGGTGGTTTCGCGGAAGAACCGCATATCTTCTTTGATATGGAAAACCAACTGGTTATCTTTGCCGAGTTCGTTGTTTTTGCCGATGGCTGCAATTAGACTAATCATGGCTACTCCGTAATGGGCATCTTGATGGTACCGAGGTTTTGATAATTGTCGAGGCGAATGTCTTTGAGCTCGCGGGAGCTGTCGAAAGCGTGGAAATCGGTAATCTCGGGATTGAGCCAGAGCTTGGGGGTGGGGGGTAGGGTGCCGTCCTTAATTGCGGTGTCGTAGCGGGCGATTTGCTCCTTGATGCCGTCGATTTGGTTGAGGTAGATGTGGGCGTCGTTGGTAATGAAGGTAAACTGGCCAGGCTTGGCGTCGATGCACTGTGCAATCATATGACAGAGGACGGCGTATTGGGAGATGTTAAACGGCAGCCCGAGCGGGGTGTCAGTGGAACGAGAAGTGACGAGGAGATTGAGGCGGCCGTCGATGAGATTCCATTGAGAGTTCCAGACGCATGAGGGGAGGGCGGCGGTCTCGAGCCATTCGTTTTGCCAGAGGGAGAGAACCATGCGGCGGTTGCCAGGGTTGGCTTTAAGGGTATCGATGAGGTTGTCGATAAGATTATAGCGCTGGACAATCCAACCATAGGCGGTGCCGATGGTGTGGGCGAAATCTTGCTTTGGCTCGGTGGGGTGGTTCCGTGCGAAAATTTCGTTGATATTGCGCCCCTGGTAGGTGCCGTCCTCGGCGATTTCCCATTCGTTCCAGATCTTGATGCCGCGCTCTGAAAGCCAGCGGACGTCGTTAGAGGCTTGCTGGTAAATCCAGAGCATCTCGAGGGTGGAGGTCTTGAAGGCGACTTGCTTGGATGTCAAAATCGGGAATTCCTCCTCGAGATCAAATTGAAGTACTTGATGAGGCAGGCGAATGGTCTCGGAGCCCTGACGCCCTTGGGCGGTGTGGTCGGGAATGGCGGAAGCAACGGATTTGCTCCGGTGGTCGACTTTCTTGTAGTTGGTGATTTTCTCGCCGTGGTCAAGAATGCGCCGGCATAAATCAATGTATTGGTCGTCAAATTTACTCATACATAAACCTCCTGATAGTTCTATTGTAATCTATCTTGACAAAAATGTCAAAGTGTGCTATAATTAAGGCATAACCATTTAATATTGGGAGTTTAAGATGGCGAGGAGCCTTTTTTTGTTAATAATGGCCAGTATAATAGGGGTAATATGTAACCCGATTATTTTGGCGGCAACTGATGATTTTGCATTGAGTGGTATTGATAATACAGGGGTGGTGGAAACTGTGCCACTGCCGGAGATTGAACCGGAAATTGAACCAGAGCCTACAAAAGCCTCGGTAGCTCCTGCGAAGGCTCCATCAGCTGGGGTGGCTGCGGCGGGTGCTCCAGTAGCTACGGTGGCTGCGGCGCCTGTAAATAATATCCAGGTGGCTGGGCGGACGATCCAGATTGTGGATGTAGCAGATACAGTAGTGGACTCCGGCAATCATGTCAATAAATATGGCAGTAGATTCTTGTATGGTCATAATTCGGCGGGTGTGTTTGGTGGATTGGCTGGAGTGGGTGTGGGAGGTGGATTTAGCGTGACTTATGGTGGTGTGACCACGAATTACCAGGTGGCCAATGTGGTGATTTTTGAGAAAAATGCAGAGAGTGGGCTGCTGCAATTGAATGGATTTGGTGACTATATGTACGCAGTGTCGTTGGCGGTATTTGATGGGGTGCAGTATGATATGGCGCTGATGACTTGCTACGGTACGTCTTATGGCAATGGTGATGCGTCGCACCGGTTGGTGATTTTTGCAAATATGATATAATGTAGGTATGGTCAGACGAAAATGGCTAGATTTTGGGCTGGGGATTTTGATTTTGATGTTTGTGATTATCGGAGTGCTGGGTATTTGGCGGGCGTCTAGTATTCCAACGGATCAGCCTGTGATGGGGGAGCAGGATATCCCGATTTTACAGATTAATTTGGCAAATACCAGCCTTGAGGAGATTCATGCTGGGGACAAAACTGTGAAATATCCTGGGAATGGCTTGGTTTTGTCTGATGGGTTGGTGACGCAGGAGTTTGAAAACGTGGAAATAAAGGGGCGCGGGAATTCGACCTGGGGAATGGATAAACGGCCGTATCAGATAAAATTTGATCATAAAGTGGATCTTTTGGGGATGGGTAGAGCGAAAAAATGGGTGTTGCTGGCGAATTTTTGGGATGTTTCGCAGCTTCGGAATGATGTGGCGTTGAAGTTGGCTGAGATGCTTGATATGGAATATACGACAAGAGGGAGATATGTAGAGCTCGAGATAGACGGGGACTATAGGGGGTTGTATTATTTGATGCATAAGGTGGATATAGGTAAGGGGTCGGTGGATCTGCGTGATCCGCTCGGGGTGCTAGTAGAGCTAGATAATTTGCACCAGGAAAATTGTTATTGGAGTGAGAAAGGCGCTTGCTTGACCCTGAAGGATGCGGTAAATGAAGATATGCAAGAGGTGGGGATGAACGCTTTTGTGGAGGATTTTAGCTTGTTGGAGGCGGCGGCGGAGGTGGGCGATTATGCAACGGTGGAATCGGTGATAGATGTGGAATCTTGGGTGAAGTATTTTTTGCTGAGTGAGTTTACGGTGAATCCGGATGCTTACGCGACGAGTTGGTTTTTGTATAAGGATGGAGAGGAGGATAAGATTCATGCGGGGCCGGCTTGGGATTATGACTTTGCTTTGGGGAATCGTGACTGGGGGTGGCATACGACGGAGAATTTTTATTCTCCAGAGCTAAATATGGTGAGGGAGCTTGATGCGATGGGGGGAGAATATGTGTTGGATGGCGAAGTGTTTGAAAAGGAGCCGGACCGGAATATAGTGAGAGTAATGTATTATTTGATGAAAATGCCGGAATTTCGGGCGGAAGTGGAGCGAATTTTTAACGAGAAGATGTCGGGGAGAGGGAACGAGCTGCTGGGGCATCTTGAGTGGCAGGCGGAGAGGATTTATGAAGGATATTTGGATGATTATGAGAAGTGGGGGCGAGGTGAATACACGGACGAGGTGGAATATTTGACTGACTGGGTGGGGCGAAGGTATCGGCACTTTGAGATGGAATATGGTGGTGCGGAAAATGTTTATGATTTTAAATTGTATGATATAATTGAGAGAGAAGTTTAATAATAAAATGGGAGGCATCAATGTGCACTGGCGTGCGTTTTAGTGACGATAAGGGCAATATGTATTTCGGGAGGAATTTGGACTGGTCGACAGGGTATGGGCAGAAAGTAGTGGTGACGCCGAGGGGCTATAAATATAAATCGGCTTTTCTGGGGGAAATGGCGAATTCGCCGGCGTTGATTGGTATGGGTATTGTGGTGGAGAATATGCCACTGTATTTTGATTGTGCAAATGAGCATGGGCTGGCGATTGCTGGTTTGAATTTTCCAGGGTATGCGGCGTACGAAAAGGATGCGGTGAAGGATAGGACGAATGTGGCTGCGTATGAATTTCCTTTGTGGGTGGCGCTGAATTTCAAGACGGTGGCTGAGGTGAAAAGGGCTTTGGCTAATGTGGCGATTGTGGCGAAGCCGGTAAATCCTCAGTATCCGGTGTCGGAGCTGCATTGGCTGATCGGTGACGGGAAGCAATCTATTGTGGTGGAGTATACCGTTGCTGGGATGGAGATTTATGATAATGCGGTGGATATTTTGACGAATCAGCCTGGGTATGGGTGGCATAAGGAGAATTTGCGAAACTACATGAATCTATTCCCGCAGATGCCGAAAGAGGTAAAGTGGCGGGAGGCTTCGATGGTGCCGTTTGGGAGTGGCTCTTTGATGCGGGGGATCCCGGGTGGGTTTTATTCGACGGATCGTTTTGTCCGGGCGGCTTATCTTAATACGCACTACCCGGTGCAAGCGGATGAGGCGAGCAACGTGTCGCGGCTATTCCATACATTGGCTGGCGTGGCAATGATTGATGGCGGGGCTCAGATGGGCGACGGGGCGTATGAAAAAACCGTCTATACTGGTGGATACTCTGCGGCGACCAAGACTTATTATTATAATACCTACGAGGATCCGGCAATCAAGAGTGTAGCTATGAAGGATCATGACTTGGATTCGGCGGAATTGATGGTGGTGTAGTCGGCGGCAATAAAAAGTCTTCCAAAAACTAAATTAATGTGATAGAATGTAAGTATTGGGGCACTAGCTCATTTGGTAGAGCGCTTCCATGGCATGGAAGAGGTGAGGAGTTCGAATCTCCTGTGCTCCACCACTTACGAAGGAAACGGTGCTCCGGGAAGGAGCATTATTTTATGAGAACGATTTTAACTGGAATTAGGTCAAACTCGGTGCTGACGCTGGGTAATTATTTGGGAGCATTGTTGCCGATGGTGAGGCTGGCGAATGAGCATTCGGGCGATTCTATGGTGAATATTTTTGTGCCAGATCTACATTCGATCATATCTGAGGTGGATGGGGATTTGCGTGAGAATACTATTAGGACTTTGAAATACTGGTTGGCGGCGGGGCTGGAAATGAATGAGAATGTGCATATTTATCGGCAGAGCTATGTGCCGGCACATTCGGAGCTATGCTGGATACTAGATTGTGTGGCGACGATGGGCGAGACTTCGAGAATGATTCAATATAAGGAAAAGTCGGAGGGGAAGGCTTCTTGTAATGTGGGAATTTTTAATTATCCGATATTGATGGCGGCGGATATTTTGCTGTATTCGGCTGAATTTATACCGCTTGGCGAAGATCAGTTTCAGCATATTGAGCTGGCGAGGAATTTGGCGATTAGGTTTAATCATAGATTCCAGCAGGAGGTATTCGTGGTGCCAGCGAGCACTGCCGACCAGGTGAAGTTTATGGGGATGAGTGATGGGATTCGGATACGGGACCTACTAAACCCGGAGAAGAAAATGAGTAAGTCGACGGCGGCGGAGAATTCAAAAATTATGTTAGACGACGAGCCGGCTCGGGCGGCGAAGAAGATTATGTCGGCGACGACTGATTCCCTCGGCAGGGTAAAATTTGATATGCGGGAGCAGCCAGGTGTGTCTAATTTGCTTTTGATTGAGGCGTTAGTGACTGGGGTGCCCTTGCAGGACGTATTATCTACTTGGGCGGGTGAGACGAGGTATGGTGAATTGAAGAAGAAAGTGGCGTCTTCGGTGGCGGAGATGCTCGAGGTATTTCAGGGTAAGTTTGCGGAGATTTCGGATACAGAGGTATATAAGCTGCTTGAAGACGGCGAGAAATATGCGAATAAGGTAGCGAATGCTAAGCTATTAGAGGCGCAGAAAGTATTTGGTCTACGATGATACGGACGGGGAAGAAATTTAGTAAGCCAGAGCTGTCGAAGGTGATCAACGGCGATACGGTGCTTCCGGAGGCCGAAGTGGCGCCAGAGAAGGTGCGGCTAGATGTGCTGGCGAAGGAGTTTTACAAGAGTTATAATCGGTCGACTTTGCAGAAGTTTATTGAGAGTGGGTTTATGAGTGTGGACGGTGAGGTGGTAACTCGACCGAGTGCGAAGTATGAGCGGGGGGTGAAGCTGGATCTCAAGGTGCCGGAGGTAATGAAGAATGCCGACCTGGTGCCGGAGGTGGTGTACGAGGATGATGATGTGCTGGTGGTGAATAAGCCGTCGGGATTATTGTCGGAGGCGAAGGGGGAGTATTGCCCGGAACGGACTTTGGCGGATTATGGGCTGGTGTGCCACCGGTTGGATAGGGATACTTCAGGCGTGATGATACTGGCAAAGACGCCAGAAGTGCAGAAGTTCTTGAAAAAGCAATTTCAGACGCGGACGGTGCATAAGAAGTATTATGCGGTGGTGGGCGGTGGGGCGTTTAAGCTGAACGAAGCGCGGATTGATTTGCCGATGATTAGAAATATGAAGCGGCCGACGACTTTCCTGGTGAATGCAAATGGGAAGGAGGCAGAGACTTTTTATCGGGTGATTGGGCGGTCGGGCGATGGGGAATTATCTCTAGTGGAGCTTCGTCCGACGACGGGGCGGACGCATCAACTGAGAGTGCATATGAAATATTTGGGGCATCCGATCGTAGGTGATACAGTGTATGAGGGGCTGCCTTCTGATAGGCTATACCTGCATGCAGGGGAGCTGGAGATTACATTGCCTGGGAGTGTACGTAGGGTGTTTGAGGTGGAGGCGCCTGATGAATTTAATGCTTTGATTAATAGGGGGGCTGGGGCGAAGGAAACGCCTAGTGTTACTCCGAAAAAACGGGGGTGAAGCGATGTTTTTTGACGATGTTTCTTCGATTCGGGAAATTGCGGGGAAAGTGGGGACGGCGGTATTTGTGGTGCCTGCTGAAGTATCGGTGGAGGTGCCGGGGGCGGTCGTGCTGCAGCCGGAAGATAAGACGGTGATTACGATTGAGCAGGTGCGGGGGGTGATTGCGCGGTTGTCGGTGCGGCAGACGGCGGATTTATTCGTGGTAATTCGTCCGGCTGATAAATTGCAGCTGGAGGCGGCTAATGCGCTACTTAAATCGCTCGAGGAACCTGGGGATAGGGTGCATTTTATACTGGTGACTGATTCGCCTTCAATGCTGCTTACGACGATTTTGTCGCGGGCGGCGGTGTATTTTTTGCGGGTGGTAGATGGCGGGGGGATTCATGCGGATGAAAAGGTGAAGGGACTCGCGAAGCGGCTGATGGTGGCGAAGGGGGCGGAGCTAATAGAGGTGGCGGAGGAGATTGCGCGAAAGAAGGACGGGATGCGGGCTTATGCTCTTTCTGTGGTGGGGGCGGCGATAGAGATGCTTTATAAGTCGTATTTTATTACGGGTAAATCGGTGTTTGTGGCTAAATTGCCGAAGTTCTTGGCAGTGTATGAAGGTATTGCTCGGAATGGGCATG
>JAFWNY010000004.1 GCA_017510075.1 Candidatus Saccharimonadota bacterium
CATACCTTCTCGGTAGCAATTATGCTGCCAATGGTTATTGCGATTAGTGGCGTGAGCAAAATAAGCGAGGTCACCCCGCCAACGGAAGAAGTGTTAGAACCGTTGGCGGGGGAACGCCGCTTATTAGTTAGTTTACGAATTATGTTTGCGAGATTTGTCATGATGTGACCCTTTCTATTAGTTATTCTTTCCAGCCGGGTCACTTCTTATAAAAATCGACACCGTGCTGGTGTCTTACGCCATTCATACGACCGCGTATCAAATTGACAGCAATCATACACGCACGGTGTCGATTCTTTCTGTCAATTTGATCACGATTATTAAAAATCGCGGTTCATATAAATAACGTAAGACAATACCATTATAGCACGCATTCCGTGCGCTTGACAAGAGGTTTTTGGGTCGAAAAATGTGTAAATTCTCGCATTATTCGGTCGAAAAATGTGTATGACCCCTGGTGACGCTAGAGGCTGGGCTAGTTCTGGAGAAGTTTGGCGAGCTTGGCCTTGAGCTTGTGCTCCTCAGGGGCGCCGGCGAGAGTGTCAGTGCCGACGCGAAGCAGGCCGAGGGCGGTAGCGAAAGAATGATCGAGAGTAGATTTGAAGTCGTCTTTGATGATAAGATCGGGGAGCTCGGTGACGTCGATCAGCTGGATCAACGGACGGCGGGGGAAAGGAAGACCTTGGTACCAGTCGGAAATGGCGAGAGTCTCTTGCAAAGAGGTGAGCCCGGCGCCACCGCCGCAGAGGAGGATATTCCTCGGGAGCGTGGGGACGTTGTCGAAATCCTCGAGTGAGACCTCGACGCCAGTGAGCCAGACGGAGAGATTGCGCGAGAGCGCGGCTTCGACCTTCGCCTTGATACGGTCGTCCAAATTGCCAGTGTCATAATCTAGCTTGTATTGCTCAGCGGTATCAAAATCCACGCCGAGCGACTCGGCTATCTGACGAGTAAAGCTGCGGCCGCCGATGGAGAACATCTTGGTGCCCTCGACGCCGCCATCCTCGATAACTGCGACATCAGTGGTGCCGCCACCGATGTCCATCACTACACTGGAGAAATTAGAGTCTAAATCGTCGCCGAGACAGGCGCGGCAAACCGCAAAGGGCTCGACCGCCACGGTAAGCAGGTCGAGATTTAATTCGGCGCAAACTTTCTCGATGGCGGCAACGTGAATGAGCGGAGCAAAGGCTGTATAAAACTGAATCGAGATATCAGAGCCTTTGAAGCCGATAGGATTGGTGATTTTATAGCCGTCAATATGGAGTGAGACGATGGCGGAATTAATCAGGCGGACTTCGACATTGTCATTGCCAGTCTCGAGGGCGACGGTCTTCTTGGCGACTTCGCCGGATTTCTGCTGGACCTTGTGGATGATTTCGTTCATTTCGTCTTCGGTGATGGGCTTGTTGGGGTTCTTGCGGCTGTAGTTGACAGTGGTGGTGTTACCCTTAATTAACTCACCAGCAATACCGACTACGACTAGACTAGCGCGCTCGCCGGCCCGCTCTTCGACCTGCACTAGGGCGTCTTCGCAAGTGGCCACTACGGCAGGGATATCCGCCACAGCGCCGGCGTGCATATTGCCGTCGGCCTGCTTGGCTTTACCGACGCCGAGAATTTCTAAGTCGCCTTTCTTGGTTGGTCGTGCTAGCACCGCTTTGACAAATTCTGTACCGATATCTAAGCCCAAAATGGTATTCATACTTATGATTATACCATACTTCTTTGGAGCATAAAATATAATTTTTGTTCGCTCTACGCTGCACGCCAGGAAAGTTTTTGTAAATTTTTTAACGGAAATTACTCGTGACTCACGGCTGTCTTCACGGTTCGCACGAGATAATTTCCTAAAATTTCCAAAAACTTTCTTGGATTGGCTTTATGCTCACAAAAATTACATTATTATGCTCTCGCAACTGCCTGATTTAAGCTTGTTTAAATTATATTTGCCAAACTGAGTACGGTGGAGGCGTATGACTTTATAGCCTAAAACAGCGAAAGTGCGACGGATTTGGCGGTTGCGCCCCTCTGTTAATACCACAGTATAATGATTATTGTCTTTGATTACTGTGAACTTTGATGGGCCGTCGTCGAGCATGATGCCGTAGTCCGAAATCATTTGCTGATGTAGAGGCTCCAGAGGTTTGTCGAGTTCGACTTCGTAAATCTTTTCTTTATGAAATTTCGGGTGGGTCATTTGGTAGGCGAAATCGCCGTCGTTGGTCAGCAAAATTAAACCAGAAGAGTCTTTGTCAAGGCGACCGACAGTCTTGAGCTGGCGGTATTTGGCCGGTAGCAAATCGTACAGAGTGGGCGAGGGGCCTTGGGCGCGGCGAGAGCAAACATAGCCGACGGGTTTATTAAAGGCTACATAAAGATATTCGGTCGCGAAAGGAATGACTTTATTATTGTAACATACCTTTGACTTCTCGTCAATTCTAGTACCTAATATAGCTTTCTGGCCATTTACAGTAACTTTGCCGGCGGCGATTAGGCCGTCAGCTTCGCGACGCGAGACGCCGAGACGCTCAGCTAAAAATTTATTGAGCCGGACTAGGTTGTTCATATGGTGCCTGTGGTTGCGAAATTGGCGCGGGAGCAGGAGCGGCTGGCGTAGCTGGAGCAACTGGGGCAGGGGCCGGAGCTGCTGGGGCGGCTGGCGCAGGCTTATCGCCGAGAACCTCATGAATAGCGTTAACTACATCCTCGATGCCGACTTGTGACTTGACGAGATAGCGGTCAGCACCGAGCCGCTCGCCGCGTTGCCGCTGGTCGTCGCCCGATAGTGCAGTCATCATGATCACCTTGATGCCAGCGGTCTCGGGGGTGGAGCGCAAAATATCTAGCATATCAAAACCAGAAATCTTGGGCATCATGATGTCAGACAATATTAAATCTGGCTTTTCACGTACAGCTACAGCGAGCGCTTCCTCTCCATCACCGGCCGACACCACGTCGTAGCCTTCGGCAGTGATACGAATACTGTATATCTCGCGCAGACTTGCGTCGTCTTCTACTACCATTACTTTACTCATTTAGGTTCCTCCATTTACGTTATTAATTTGACTTTGAACTGGTTGAATGGGCGGCTGGGCCGGAGTTGGCGGTGCGGGCTGGACTATAGGCTGAGGGGCGGGTTGAGGTGCAGGGGCGGGTTGAGGCGCAGGGGTGGGCTGAGGAACTAGCTGAGACGTTTGCGGAGTGTTTATTAATTGATCTTGCATGGCGCGATTACGGACGGCAATCATGCGCTTCTCGTATTCGTCGCTAGAGAGGCGCGGCAGAGAAACAAAGAAAGTCGAGCCCTCACCAAATGCAGACTCCGCCCAGACACGGCCGCCCATGGCTTCGACGCGCTGCTTAACTAAATATAGCCCTAGCCCAGTACCGCCGATAGTACGGGTGTCGGAATTGTCAGCACGGTAGAACTTCTGAAATATGTGCCCGAGATCTTCGGCGGATATGCCCATGCCAGTATCCGTAACATTAATCAATACACGATCGCCATCGCCGCGCACGTTGACATAGATAGAGCCACCGGTCGGTGTATATTTAAAGGCGTTGTCGAGGAGATTGTCGAGCACCTCACGCATAAAATCAGTATCGACGAACCCATAGACGACTTGACTCATCTTATGCGGCGCGCCAAGGACGGAGGCCTCCTCAGAACCAAAACGAAAATTGACCTTTGACTCGCGAGCGCGAACAATGTAGCCATCGGCGATCGTCTTAACCAGGCCGACCATCTCGATTGGGATGAAATTAGGCCTGATCTTGCCGTCGTCGAGTTTGGTGACATCGAGTAGATCCTGGAAAAGCTTGCCGAGGTGCTGGGAGGCAGCGTGTGCTGCAGTCAAATACTGACGAGCTCGCTCGTCGATGGTGGCAGTCTGGGGATTAAGTGCCAGCGACAGGTAGCCATCGATGGTAGCAACTGGGGTGCGCATTTCGTGTGAAGCAGTGGAGATGAACTCCGTCTGCTCGCCCTCCTCGGCGAGCTCTTTGGCGATATTACGGAGAGTGATAATGCGATTGCCTGCAAGGCCCTCGACTGGCAAAACCGAAATCGCAATCGGGATACGCTTACCAGAACTACCGGCGATCAAGCAGGCTTGGTGTGATTCTAGTGGCTGGCCGGTGCGCATCGCCTGGATGAGTGGATTCTCTTGCTCGGAAAGCTCTCGCCCCTCTTTGGATTCGAGCTTGATTAGTAGCCCGTAGTCTAACCCTACGGCTTTGTCGGCAGAGCCACAATCTAGCATCGCAACTGCAGCTGGATTGACAAACTGAATTACGCCGGAGCGGTCAGTGATGATTACACCATCGTGAATATATTTAAGCGCCATTTCGGCAAGACCAGATTGGTTACTGGGGGCGGCCGCTTCGGTAGTTTTGCGTTTGAATAAGTTCATTATTTATATTTTAACACAAGCTCGACAAAATGTGGTAAAATTAGTTTATGAATAAAGACGTCATTTACATAGAACCCGAGGATGATATCACCGATATCATTGCTAAAATCGAAAATTCCAAAGAAAAAATCATCGCCTTGGTGCCACCTAAGAAGGCGGGCGTGTTTCGGAGTGTAGTGAATATTAAGCTGATTGCTAAAGTTGGTACAGCCAATGAGAAGACTGTCGTGCTGGTGACCACAGATCCATCCATTGTTAGGTTAGCGGCGGCAGTGAAATTGCCGGTCACAAAGAATTTGCAGAGTGCGCCGGTGATACCGACGTTAGAATCAATGGCTGAGGAATCGGAAAAAACAGAGCTAGTGGAGATATCCACTGGTGATGGTGAGACAGATGTGGCAGCAGAAGAAGTCGAGGAGTCGGCCGATGCAGGGAATGGTGCTGATGATTCTGAGCCTGTTGAGGATGACGAAGCCACCGAGGAGGCTAACGAGACGAAAGAAGCTTCCGCCAAGGATGAGGCTACACCTGATGAAGAGCCCTCAAAAAGAGAGAAGAAGGCTAAAAAGGAGCCTAAGAAGAAGCCAGCTGGCAAGGGGTTTGGCGGATGGCTGAAATCACATAAGAAACTGGCGGCATTTTGTGGGGTTGGCGTAGTGGCGTTAATACTTGTACTAGTTTGGGCGCTAGTGATTGCGCCAGCTGTAGATATCACAGTGTGGATCCAGACGGAGAACAAAAGTTTCTCTGAGAGTGTATCTTTCACGACTACTTTGAGCGAGGAAGATGCCGCGGAAGGTAAGTTTTATTTGGAAGAGCGCAAGATAGAGACGACTCAAGAGGTAAAATTCACCGCTACCGGTCAGCAAAATCTTGGCGAAAAGGCCAGCGGGGTTTTGACGGTATCAGCGGCTTTTGACTGGAAGAATGGCGGAGCAATGACGATCAACGCTGGCGATTTGTTCTCCTATAATGGTTTGACTTATGCTGCGGACAACACCGTGCCGATTAGATATGACGGCGATGACGATTCGGTGTGTGCCAACAAAGACGAATCGCATAGTGATTTTAAGGCAAACGGCTGCTTGATTTATGCCAATGTCAAGATTACTGCCACCGAGCCTGGTTCTGAGTATAATATCAGCCCTACAAACAGCGGCTGGAGTACGATTTTGAACCTCAAGGGTATCTCGCTAAATGAGGCTATCACCGGCGGGACAGATGACATCAAGACCGTGGTGCAGCAATCTGACATCCTTAAGGCCAAGGAGTCACTTGATAACGGCAACGAAGCGGAGAACAAGAAGCGGCTTTACGAGGGTATTAGTGACGATTTTATCATAATTGAGGCAAGTTTCAATCAGAGTACATCGGATGTCGTATCTACCCCTGCTGCTGGGGAGCAGATTGGGGAGGGCGTCACCCCAGCTATAAAGGCTACGACAACTTCTTCGGTGTATGTGATCGATAAGACTAAGGTGAAGGAATTTATTACCGCCAAGGCTGATATCGGCGACGATCAGAAGGTTTACGAAATGGAAGATCCATTTATCGAGAATTTCACCAAGACTGGCAACGGCTATATAGGTAAATTAAAGACGTCTTATCTTGTGGGTCCGAAAGTGACAGATAAGGAAGTGCTTGAAATGGCGCGGGGCAAGGGGATCGGCGATATCCAGCATGATCTGAAGGAGATCACCGGTATTGTGTCGGTAGAAACTAATACTTCATACCCATGGGTAATGAAGGTACCGAATGATTCCAATAAGATTACGGTGGAGATTAAGGTCAAGGATAAAAATAGTCAAAATACAAACAATAGCGAACAAGAGAGCGAGGAATAGCTATGTGTGTTATGGTAAGGGGTGTGCCATTGATGCACACTGACAGATTGGAGGTTTGGTGAAGATATTAGCACTTGATGTGGGTGAGAAGCGCATTGGCGTGGCGCGTGCGGACTCTACTACCCGGATTGCGGTACCAGTAGGGTATATAAATGTAGACGGCTCAGAATGGCAGGAAATCGCTCGTATAGCGCGTTCACAGGGGTCAGTGTTTTTCGTAATTGGGCTGCCTAGAAGCAACGAAGGTAACGAGACTAAGCAGTCGGTATACGTGCGGAATTTTGCGCGTACGCTAACAGAGAAGATCCCAGAGGCGCGGATAAGATTTCAGGATGAATCTTTGACCTCGGTTGAGGCAGAGTCACGCTTAAAACAGCGCCAGAAGCGTTACGAGAAGGGAGATATTGATGCTGAAGCGGCGGCGATTATTTTGCAGGATTTTTTGGAAAGTTTTAAAGAGCCGGCAGCAAAGCAACCAGAGACTACCAACATAACAGAGGAGAAAGGTGAAAAAGTGTCAAAAAGGACTAAAGCGGTCACAAAATGGATAACTGGGGTAGCTATTGTATTGATATTGGGGCTGCTGGCCACTGGGGTGGCTCTCTGGATACGAGACCAGCGTTATAAGGAATACGCAGAGATGTTCGCTCAGCAGGAAGCTGAGATGGAGGCCGAAGTGTTTAACTTTACGATTCGCCCAGGGGAAACCATTTATGAGGTGCGCGACAATTTGATAGAGGTGGGCTATTCGGCTACAGAGGTAGACGCGGCTTTGGCGGCAAGATATGATTTTGATTTTTTACAGGGGCGCCCAGAGGGGGCGACATTAGAGGGGTATTTGTATGGTGAAACGTATGAATTTTACGATAATACTCCTGTAACAGAGGTGGTTGAGCAGTTTTTGAAGGATATGGGTGAGGTGATTGATGAAAATCACCTCAAGGAGCGCTATGAGGCTATGGGGCTAAGCTTGTATGAGGGGATTACGCTAGCGTCGATCGTTCAAAAAGAAGCTGGCTCACTCACCCCTGAAATGCCGACGGTGGCGCAGGTGTTTTTGTCGCGTTTAGAGTATGGAATACCCCTTGGGAGCGACGTAACGGTGTCTTACGCGCTTGATACCATTGATCCTGATAGGGAGACGTATTCGGATAATCAGGCGGCTCTGACGGTCGATTCTTGCTACAATACTAGGATTTATGCAGGGCTGCCGTGTGGGCCGATCTCTAATCCGGGGCTGGCGGCGCTTTTGGCGGTCGCCGAGCCATCAGATACAGCTTATCTTTACTTCTTGACAGGAGACGATGGAATGATGTATTATAGTAGTACAGACTCTGGGCATATTCAGAATGCTCGCGACCATTGCCAAGAGCTCTGTAACATATCATTATGACAAAGAAGAAGAAAAAATCTAATTTTGAGCTAATGAAAAAGGCTTTGCCGTATGCGTTGACGGGTATTTTGGTGCTTGGGATAGCGGCTTTTGGTTCTATAGATAAGCAAAATGGCGACATCAACCTCAGTTTGGATGTGTTTGCGGCTAATGATTATAATGTGTCGGTGGATCAGCTATCTGAATTGTATGTCGTGGCGGATCTGTCTGATGCGTTAGGGCTGGCTTCGGCCTCTGATGTGGCTTCGAACTACATGGTAACCACCACGATGTACGATTCGGGACAGACCCTTGCCGGTAAGCTTGAGAAGCCCAACTTGACCAATGTTAATGTATCACGCGGCGTGATTGAGCATGTGGTGGAAGAAGGCGAAAATATAGACACTATTGCTGCAAAATATAATGTTAGCTCCGATAATATACGCTGGTCAAATGGACTGAAGACCGTGGAGGTAGCGGCCGGCACGGTTCTTAGTATTCCTAGTACCGAGGGTATCGTCTACACCGTAAAGGCCGATGACACCGTTGAATCGATCGCCAGTAAATACGGCTCGTCTGCAGAGGAGATTATCGCCTTGAATGATCTGGAGGTCTCTGGTATATCAGAAGGAGCGAAAATCATCATCAAAAATGGCTCTTTGCCTGAGACGGAGAGGCCAGAGTATGTGGCACCTGCACCGGTCGTGACGACTACTACGACCCAGAGGCGGACTTATACTTATACATATCTTGGGAGCACTTCGGAGCGCCAAAACATCCAAGTGGTGGGGTATTTCTACGGATTAGGTGGGCCTTATGGAGCTGGTCAGTGCACACAATGGGCGTGGTATAATCGACAAGATTTGCCTTCTAATCTCGGTAATGCCAATATGTGGGCTTCGCGGGCTGCCGCGATGGGTTACGTCGTAAATCGTACACCTTCTGCCGGTGCAGTATTCCAGACTTCTTCGGGCTGGTATGGCCACGTGGGCTATGTAGAGTCGGTCAACGGCGACGGCTCCATCGTTGTAACAGAGATGAACTACGGCGTAAATTACCGCGTGATTCGGTCAACTATTCCGGCGAGCGCGGTAGGGAATTTTAACTATATTCACTAATATAATGGCTCTTTGGTATGTTCTTTGATGCCCGAGGGCTACCAGTCTTCGACGAGGGTGAACCGCTTGTCGGCGATTTCAATGATTGAATCTGGCTCTGCGCCCTGGGATGTGAGCTCGGCGCGGATGCCGAGTTTTTTCATGATGTCACGGAGGCGGTTGACGCTGGCGTAATTATTGAGGTCGGTGCGGCGGGCGAATTTCTCGATTTTTTCACCGGTGACCCTGAAAGTGCCGTCGTCTAGTTTTTCGACTTGCCAGGTGTCCCTCAACAAATCTTCGTCTAATTTAATTGTAGGGATTTTTTCTAATTTTTCTTCTTTTGTAATTTCTTCTTTTTTATTAATTGTATTTTCTTTTAGCTCTCTTAATAGTTTCGTGAGGCCCTGATGGGCGGAGCTGGAGATGGCGTAGATTTTAGCATCGGGATTGACCGCGAGGATGGAGGACATCTGCATTTTGATAATGTCGTCGTCGACACCTTCGCATTTGGTGAGAGCGACGATTTCGGGGCGGTCTTTCAGATCAGAGTATTTGTCGAGCTCATTTCTGATGGTGCGGTAGGCCTTGCCGGCGTCATCGTTGTAGACGTCGATAAGGTGAAGTAAAACCGCGGTGCGGTCGACATGGCGCAAAAAATCGTGACCTAGGCCTTTGCCTTCGGCGGCACCCTCGATGAGGCCGGGGATGTCGGCGATGAGGAGATCTTTGCCGTCAATAGTAGCAACACCGAGGTTGGGTGTGAGGGTGGTAAAAGGGTAATCAGCGATTTCGGGCTTGGCGTTGCTAACCACAGAGAGGAAAGTGGACTTGCCGGCGTTCGGTAAGCCGACAAGACCGACGTCGGCCATGGATTTGAGCTCAAGCTCGGCTTCGAATTCCTCGCCTGGCTCGCCGACTTCGGCGATTAGGGGCGCTTGGCGGGTGGATGACTTAAAATGGGCGTTACCGAAGCCGCCGTCACCGCCTCTGGCAATGACAGCCGTCTGGCCGTCCTCGGTGAGGTCGGCTATCAAAATACGGGGCGGGTCCTGTCGCATGGCATCTCCCTCGGGCCGCTCCGGGGCGCTCGCCCAAGTCTTAGGCCCTTCGGTAAATGCCATTGCGCCACCCGCCCCTATCTTATAGACGCAGGTCCCGACGGGGACATCGACAACGAGGTCTTTGCCGCTACGACCGGCGGAGCGCTGGCCAGAGCCATTTTTGCCGTCCTCGGCGGTCAGAATTGGGGCGAAGCGAAAGTCGATCAATGTGTTGGTATTGCGGTCGGCACGGAAAACAATATCGCCGCCCTTACCACCGTTGCCGCCGTCAGGACCACCCTTTGGGATATAGATTTCTCGGCGGAAAGAAACGGCACCATCGCCGCCTTTGCCGGCTTTTAGACTGACTTTTGCGATATCTACAAACATAAGGTAATTATAACATATTTTATGCGAGAGCGCTACAAATCTAGGTAGAGGCCGCCCTGGCGAAGGATTTGGGGCGGGTCAGTGGTGAAATCTACGATGGTAGAGGGAGGATGGCCAGTAGTGGATTTTGGCGTGCCGCCGCGGGGATTGGCAGAAGTAAGAATCAGCGGCCCGACTTGCGGGAGGATTTCGGCAAATAATGAGTGATCTGGTATACGGATGCCGATGGTACTATAGTGGTCATAATAAGGGTGATGGAAGGATAAGGTTTTGGGCAAAACAATAGTTAGCTCCCCTGGGATGTGCTGGTTGATGATAGATTGAGCTGCCG
The DNA here is from genome assembly GCA_017510075.1 of Candidatus Saccharimonadota bacterium. Taxonomy (GTDB): domain Bacteria; phylum Patescibacteriota; class Saccharimonadia; order Saccharimonadales; family Saccharimonadaceae; genus Nanosyncoccus. The sequence continues at coordinate 10,493 of JAFWNY010000004.1, forward strand.
GAGGAATGATGGCGTATCGGTCGATCTCTTGAGGTGATGTTGGCACTAGTGTAAATATCTTGCCAGAATCATAATCGCGATCTTTGAGGCGCATGAGGTCTTTGATAGCCTGCATATCACTAAGTCGCACAGCGTAGCCCTCTACGGTTTCAGTGGGCAGGGTGACGATTTGACCCGATTTAAGATTTGAAATTATTTCGGCTGCCTCTACGTTGGTTATTTGACTATTCATGGTCAATATTATATCACAATTTTGATGGCTCAAAAAATACCCCCGGCGATGAAGCCGGGGGCGGGGGTAGGGAGAGGGTTAGTCTTGGAGAGCCAATTTTGCCATAGAAGACAAAGTCGGCTCGATAGAACTATTCAGAGTGATGACATCGGTGGGGACGACCTCGATGATCCCGATGGCGCCATAGCTGTTTTCTGTGCCGGGGATAGAGGTGGTAGCCGAGTCGGTGAAGTAGAACTTACCTTCGGCGGCAAAGTCCCACTTGCCATCTGCGTCGATGTCGGCGGCTGAGATGATATGGGGAGTCGAATCGATACCAACATACTCCGTCCATTTCATGATGACACCGGTCACTTCGACGGTTTGACCGCTATCCATGGTTTGGGTAACCTGCTCGCTCGTCGCTACAATATATTCAATTTGGCTAGCTGTGAGGCTGCGCCAAACATCATTAATGTAGGCGAGGTGGAACAAGTATGTGTCCTCCAGAAGGATGGTTTCTCCTTCGGAAGTAGCCAGACGGAATCCGACCGAAATGTCTCGGCCGGTCTGAAGAGAAGTCTTGATCATATCGGTAGAGCGGTCAAGGCTATTCCAGAATCCGACGTCATCAATTTCGGCGCGGAGCTGCTGGACTTCTGCCTCGGCAGCATAGGCCGAGTCGGAGAGACCAGGCGTCACGTTGCCCTCGGTGGCCTTGCAGCCGGTGAGGGTCAGGATGGTGGAAAGGAATAGGATAAAAATGATAATCTTTTTCATTTTAAAACTCCTTTCAAAATTTCTCCCTACTTGCTAAAATACGTCTGCACCCCTAGCAGGCTTTATCATTGTAACATACTTTTGACTTTTTAGCAAGAATGCAAGCTACGATTTACGCGCTACGATTGTCGCGTTGCGCCATAGCTGCCGTACATTGCCACTGCTACACATTACGCCGCCACTTGGAAATTGGTGGATATGTGATATAATTGATGGATGACTAACGTCTAGTACTTTGAAAGAGGTGGTAAAATGAAGGTGAGGTATAATGGCGGGTATTATCTGCAAAAGTTTGATCTGGCGCTGATCATAAATCATGCTGTGAACATCCCTGCGTGTTTTACAGAAGAATGCGAAAAATGGATGGATGGCTTCGAGATCCGCGACGACTATTTTGCGTTTGTCGGGCCGTTCGTACAGAATGAGAGCCTCAATTGGATTGATGAGCTTGATTTCGTCGTGAGCTATGATGAATACAGCGGGGTACCAGTGAGAACTATTAGTAAAGCCATCCGTAAGCAGGAAAAGGAAATATATCGACTGGAGATGTCGGCACGACGGATCCGTTGGAGGTGGGGAAAAAGAGTAAATTTTGAAGAAATGCCCGATGATACAGAGGTTGAAAACCTGCGTGCGATTTATCGCCAGATTCGGCAGATCGACCAAAGGCTAGCTGCGCTTGAATTGCTGCGCGACCAGAGGGAAGGGTTGATCAAGTTTGAGTTTCCTGACGGATACGATCCCACACCACTTCATAGTGACAAAAAACGTGGCATATTCGGACGCCTTTTTGGTCACTACCGCGTCCCGTAAGGGGCGCTTTTTTATGGTTTATGGGCGGCTATGTTTATCCCGTTTTGGTTGAGAAGGATGGGCTGTTTTAGAGACTGAAAGGAAGTGATAAACCCCGCTACGGCGGGGTTTGTTAATTATGTGACTTAATAAATAGGATATTTTTGAAAAAAGTACTTGACATGGATGGGCTTATGCTTTATTATGGTAGCAAGCTGGTACGCTTCACAGGGGTTCCACTGAGTAATTAGTGGAGTGTGGAGACTACATTGATAAAAACAAACAGCGGATTAAAACAAACCAATGTGCCCCAAGGGTGGGCGCGCATCAGCGCGAAACCGGTCGAAAGGCCGGTTTCTTTGTGGTATAATTATAGATATGATTAAGTTCACAATAATTACGCTATTTCGGGAGGCGATAGAACCATACCTCAAGTCGTCGATGATGGAGAAGGCGGTGCGAAAGGGGCTGGCGGAGTTTGATTTTGTGGATCTTCGTGAATTTGGGCTGGGGCCGCACAAGTCGGTGGACGATACGCCGTATGGAGGTGGGGATGGGATGTTGCTGCGCTGCGAACCAGTGTTTGCGGCAATTGAGTCTGTTAAAGCTATTGATCCTGATACCAAAGTTATTCTTCCTACCCCTGTAGGTGAGACATGGAATCAGGGAAAGGCAAGAGAGTTTGCGCGGGATGCTCATTATATTATTCTGTGCCCGCACTACGAGGGGTATGATGAGAGAATTCTTTCAATCGTAGATTATAAGATTTCGCTAGGGAAATATGTGCTGACGGGTGGAGAATTGCCGGCACTGATCATTATTGACAGTGTGGTAAGGCTGATTCCAGGGGTGCTGGGTGGCGAGAAGTCGGCGGAAATTGAGTCGTTCTCGGACGGGGACAATTTGGAATACCCACAATACACCAAGCCGTATGATTTTCGTGGAATGAAAGTGCCCGATGTGCTACTCTCTGGTAATCACGGCGAAATCGCGAAGTGGCGGGCGGTACATTCTGGCAAGGTCGAATAAAAACATGGTATAATCTTGGTATGGATTTATTTGAGCCAGTGGAGGGGCTGAAAGGTGTTGGGCCGAAGACGGCGGAGATTTTGAAGAAGTACGGAATACGGACGGTGCGGGATTTTTTGTATAATTTGCCAAGGGATTATGAGAGTTATCAGGCGGTAACTTCAATTGCTGAAATGCGACCTGGCAAGGTGGTGGTAAGGGGCAAAATCGACTCTTTAACCTCACGCAAGGCTAGGCGGCGGAATTTGACGGTGACTGAGGGGGTGATCAGGGATAATACAGGGGCGGTGAAGGTGGTGTGGTTTAACCAGAGTTATCGGATAAGACAGTTTTTACCAGATAAGGAATACTATTTTACGGGGAGTTATGAGCTCAAAAACGGCCGTTACAGCCTGATTTCGCCATCAGTCGCGGAGGTAGCCGATATTGATATGTCGAGCGGCTTAAACCCCGTCTACGTGGCTCACGGAAGCCTGAAGTCACACGATTTTCGGCGGCTCATGGCAAATTCGCGGGATAGGTTTGTCGATATTCCTGATTTGTTGCCGTCGGTAAAGCCGGACACCCGCAAAAAAGCGTTGTTTTATGCGCATTTCCCAAGTTCCGTACAGATGGTGGGGAAGGCGCGGGAGTATTTGGCATATGAGGAGCTGTTTGAGTTGATACTGGCCTCGCGGCTCAATCGGAGGGAAAATGAGAAATTGCAGGCGGAAAAAGTGCCATTTGTGGCGGAGAAGGTCAAGGGGTTGGTGGGGAGCTTGCCGTTTACTTTGACAGGGGCGCAGCGGCGGGCGGCGTGGGATATTTTCCAGGATATGGAGCGTGAAGTGCCGATGAACCGGTTGCTCCAGGGGGATGTGGGGTCAGGGAAGACGATGGTGGCGGCACTTGCGGCATATGAGGTGGCGGTGGCGGGGCATCAGGTGGCACTGCTGGCTCCGACGGCGATACTGGCGACGCAACACTTCGAGGGGCTATCGAAGGTACTGGAGCCACTGGGGGTGCGAGTGGCGTTGCTTACAGGGGCGACCAAGGGGAAAAAGGAGCTCAAAATGCGGATTCTAGCGGGAGAGGTGGATCTCGTGATCGGGACACACGCGATTTTGACCGATGATACGGAGTTTGCACGGCTGGCGCTGGTAGTGATAGACGAGCAGCACCGATTTGGAGTGGAGCAGAGACAAAAGTTGATGATGAAATCACCTTCGGGGCTGGCGCCACATCTCCTCGCGATGACTGCCACCCCAATACCGCGGTCGCTGCAGCTGACAGTGTTTGGGGACCTAGATGTATCGATATTGGATGAGCTACCGGCGGGGCGGCAGGCTATTGCTACCTCTATAATTACAGAGGTAGAGACGAAGGAGCGGCTGTACCCGAAAATGCAGGAAATAATGGCGGCGACCCCTGATACGAAGGGGAGAGGGCGAAAGATGCGCGGACAGCAGATTTATTGGATTTGCAAGGCGATTGAGAACGCGGATGGGGCTTCTGGGGGCGAGAAAGGAGCTAGGAGCGGTAAGGGGGCTGGAGGTGGTCCTGGTGGCACCTCGGAAATAATTTCGGTGAAAAGACGCTGTAAACGCCTCCAAGAGGTGTTCCCGCGAGCTAAGGTGGAGTTTCTACATGGCAAAATGAAGCCAGCAGAGAAAGATGCGGTAATGGAGCGGTTTGCGGAGGGGGAGATTGATATATTGGTGTCCACGACAGTGGTGGAGGTGGGGGTAGATGTGCCGAATGCGACGCTGATGGTGATAGAAAATGCGGAATCGTATGGCTTGGCGCAGCTGCACCAATTGCGCGGGCGAGTGGGACGAGGGGCTTCGGCGGCATATTGTTATCTTTTGACCTCTGGCGATGAGCCGCCGTCGCGGAGGCTGAAGGAGCTGGAGCGGTCTAATGACGGATTTCATCTCGCTGAGGTGGATTTGAAACTCCGGGGGCCTGGGGAGATTTACGGGGCCTTGCAGCATGGGGCGCTAGATCTACGCATTGCGACGCTCGCGGATACCAAACTGATTGCGCGGGCGCGGAAGGATGTGGAGCGGTTTTTGCAAAAGCCAGAAAATATGTTACAATATAAGGAGTTGATGCGGGGCATCACGAAATATCAGCAAATTACTACACTTAATTAAAAAGCCGTTTTACAATCCACCATGTCTCAGAAGCTCCGCAATGTGATAAATCAAAGATTTTATCACATTGCTCCGCCCCTACGGCGACAAAATCTGCCTTCGGCAAATTTTGTCTTTATGTCCTTCGACTGTGGTGGATTGTAAAACATCATTAATCAGAGAGCTTACTATGAACACTGTCAAAATTACATCTGGAATATATCGGGGACACGCTATTCAGACCCCTGGGGCGGGGACGCATCCGATGGGGGCGAGGGAGAAGTTAGCGCTGTTTAATATGGTAGCGGGCTTTTTGCCAGGAGCAAGGGTGCTAGATGCCTATGCGGGCTCGGGCGCGCTGGGACTGGAGGCCTTGTCGCGAGGGGCAGGCGAAGTGGTGTTTATAGAGAAGGCGCCAAATGCGGCGAGAATTATTCGAGAGAATCTGGCGACGCTGGGGGTGGAAGCCGAGATAATAACGCAAGATATTGTAAATTTTACAACAGATAAGAAGTTTGGGGTGATTCTGGCGGACCCGCCGTATGATGATTTTAAGCTAGCTGGAGTAGAACATTTGGCGATACTACTGGCGGATGGGGGAATTTTGGTGCTATCGCACCCGGGGGAGGCGCCGGATTTGCCGAGTTTGACGCTTGAAAAATCGCGCTCCTATGCAGGAGCGACGATTTCAATATACCGGAAAAACTAGCTGTTTAGTTCTGCAAAGTCCTCTGATATTCTTCGGCTTTGGCTTGATAGAAATCAGCATAGCTAAACCTGAAGACAACTTGACCTTGGTGGTCAAAGAAGAGAGCGGCGCCATTTAGCATCATGTCCTCTGAAGAAACATCGCCGTTTATGAGAGCTTCGACACCTGGGTAAGGCTGGTCGCTATCCCAGACGAAAATGGTGATAAGGCCTTCGTGATAGGCTTCTTGGTCCATGTCGAGGAGGTTACTGGTGTCAATCTCCCAAACTTTGTTGCCATCGATGTCGACAAAGTAGCCCTCGAGCGGGTCCAAGGAGGTAACTAGGGCTAAGCCCTCTCGGAATGGATTGACGGTATAGTTGTCAGGTAGGCTAGCTTTGATAGCTTCGCGAGCGGCGGTGGTTTGCTGGTAATCGTCGGCCAGAGGGAAACAGCCGTCGGCATTGGTATAATCTGGAGTCCCGACAATTTCACCCTGGAAGTTGTAACAGTGTTTGTCGTATTTAGCATCGGTAGCAGCGTAAACGCCGTCTTTGATGGTGTTATACTTGTCGATCTCGTTGTCCTGAAAATCTACGACGAGATTGCCAGAGGTATCAATAATACCGTATTGGATCTTGAACTTCTCGCGAGGCTCGTTGGAGGATTCGGTGCAATTGCCATCATCGTCGCAGTAATCGAGGAGATATGATTCCTCGTATTCCCCGGTGCCAACAACCCGCGAGACGACCGCGTAACCGTTGTCAAAATTGCCAGCCGAAGCGTATTGACACGGGATGGCGAGGTTGCCAGTTTTATCGAAATAACCATAATTACCGTTTTCGTCGAGGCTAGTACCGTATGCACCGTAGAGAACATGGCCATCCCTACAGCTGACTGGTAGGAGGCCATTACCAAAGTGATCGCTAGAGCTAGTACTGTAAGGTGAGGAGATTGTAAATGCGGGGTTGCCGGTATTGTCTAGGAATACAGTAGCGCCGTCTATACTGGTGGCACGCATCATGCCGTCGTAGAAGTAGCCGCTCGGCGAGTATTGGAGATCGAGGTTGGCGTAATAGGTGTAGCCGCCCGTCTCGACTTCGTCGCCGGTCTTGAGGCCGCTGGTAGTGCTGCTACTACTGCCGCCGGTAATCATGTCCCAGAGAGTTCCGTTGCTACCGAAGGGGACAACAAAAACCAAAACTATAATTAGCGCAAGCCCGATCAGACATGAACCAAGAATTATGAAGAGTTTAGTGTGGGATTTTTTACTAGAGGCGGGGTTAGGGGTCGGCGCTGGCGCTGGATCTGGAGATGGCTCGGAAATTGGAATGGGGGTAGGCTGAGATTCTGGCGTCGGCTCGGGAGTAGGGCCGGAGATCGGGATAGAAGTTGACCGTGGCTCAGGCGCTGGCTCCGGGATAGGAGTTGCCTCAGGAGCGGGAATTGGTTCAAAAGTAGTAGCCGAGGTTGGAGTAGGAGTTGGCTCCGGGGCAGGCGGAGGCGTAGGGGCGGACTCAGCTGGAGTTGGTCGCACCAATGGGTTTGGCGTGCCACCCAGACCAACTGACGAAGCAGGCGAAGGTGTCGGCGGTATCGGAGGGGCTGGAGGTGTCGGCGGCGTTGGAGGTGTAGATGATGGCTGCGGAGTCATATTATTTTCGGGCCCCTGTCCGCTGGGGGCGAAGCTATTACTATCCATAAGCATATTATACTATATTTTCGTGAGTTTTATAAGATTTTTTTCAATAATCGCTTACTTGCATTTTTAGCGAAAGTGTGATATAATTAGGCTATAAGGAGTTTTTGTTATGTATTATCAGGGAGAGGCGGAGAAAAAGGAACGCCGTAAAATTATAGCCGTAGCGACAATAGCAGTGATTGTTATTTTGATTTTGATTGTTGCGATTGTCGTAGTTGCGACGAAGAAGTCTGCGCGCAGCAATTCAAGCTCTAATGGTAGCACGACAGTCGCGGTCGACAGCAATGAGACCAGTAATCAGTCGCAAGAGAATAGCTCTAGCGGCAGCGAGAGTTCTGCTGTGAATACAAATACCACTGGCGCTGCATCCGAGAATAGCGCTGCAAGCGGGGCGGCCAGCAGTACTGAGCCTACAAGCGGCGGCGCAGCAGGTAATGGTTCTGAGAGCTCATCGTCAGCAACTTCTGCCGCTTCTGGTTCATCCAGCTCGACTTCCACGACGAGCTCAAACGGCAGCGCGACCGGCTCGAGCAGCAGCATGCCAACCACTGGCCCAGAGGATGCACTGCCACTTGCGTTGATGGCGGGGCTGTTTGTTGCGTATTTATCATCGCGCAAAATAGCACAACGCGAAGCTTAATAATTCTAGACAATTTGAACTCTCCGAAGCAAACATAAAGCGGATCGGGGAGTTCAAATTTTTTGTTATTTGTGGTATAATCGTTTTATGCCCGAGTGGTGAAATTGGTATACACGTATGCCTTAGGAGCATATGCCGCAAGGCGTGCTGGTTCAAGTCCAGTCTCGGGCACCACCCTCGGGAAAAGCTGACGCGTAGAGGATGGTCGAACCCTGAACGTATTCCATATTGCTAGGCAGGACATCGCGGACCATAACGTCGTCAACGGTGTGATCCGAAAGGTTTTTATAGTAAATTTGAAATTACACATTATCTCCAATGTTTGCATACACGAGCTCCGTCCAGTTGGCCGTACTTTGTAGACGTGCCGACACGGTTAGCGCACTTGTAACTGAAGTGTGGACGGCAACGTCAATGATTACGATTCCTTCATAACCATGTTCGCCAGGAATTATCCCATCAAATCTGTCATATCCAAGAGGCACCCCAGATGCAATAACGTCTTCACTTAATGGGATCGTTTTTCGCTCGCGTGTTGTAAATCTTACAATAGATTTTTGGTAACATTGATTATGAAATAACAGGTGATTTCTCGGTAACATTAATTTTGAGTTAATACGGTTTTTCGCAAAGAAAAGAAAATGTGATATAATGAAAGAGCAATAACTTACTATTTAAAAACCAGCGTATTTTAGTACAGATTTCATCTCTTAAACTACTGAATGGCATCGCAAGGTACCATCTGTTTAAGCGGTGAAAGCTGGTTAAATAGTAGGTTATTGCACCCCTTGTGGTGCCATTTTTGTAATAGAAGGTACAAGACGTGACCCGCTGGGGAGGAGGTAATAAATTTAACAGCAAAGGTCACACATGAAGACAAATCTCGCAAACACAATTCGTAAACTAAACAGCCGAACTTATCTCAGCAGGAGCTGGACATCTTCCAGTAATAAGCGGCGTTCCCCCGCCAACGGTTCTAACACTTCTTCCGTTGGCGGGGTGACCTCGCTTATTTTGCTGACATCAATGTTCGCAATTATTAATATAACACTATTCACATCCAATACCTCAGCTACCAATAGTACACTAACTATGTCTATAGACAATACTACCCTCAGCCTAGACATCTTACCACATTCTGCTAACGGTGACTTTGCTAAGTCTGATAACAGTACGATATCAGTTACTACCAATAACTATAGTGGCTATACACTAAGTATTGCCGCTAGTAGTTCTACTAACCTTACTGGTAATAATGGCAATATTGCTTCTATTGGCTCTGCAGTATCAGAAGCAGACTTCTCTGCAGATACTACTACAGCTGCCACTAACTATAATGGTAAATGGGGATATCTACCTAGTAAACTAAACTCTAGTACTAATACTTCCTTCCAACCATCTCCTGGTACAGGAAGTAGTGGTCATACACTAGATGTAACAAGTTCAGCAAATGCTACTACACCAAATACCTATACTCTAGCTATTGGAGCTAGAGTGGGAAGCGATACTGCTCCAGGGGGCTATAGTAATACCTTTGTAGTATCTGCTGTAGCAAACTTAATTAACTATACTATTACTTATAATAAAGGCAATACTACTGACACTGTATCAGGATTACCTAGTAATACTACTGGTACCATATCAGATCCACTCACTGGCTCTACTAATATTACTCTCTCATCTACAGAACCAACAAGAGATGGCTATAACTTCCTTGGTTGGTGTACTACTAATCCAGTAGCGGGTACAGGAGGAAGTGCTGATACTTGTTCTGGTACTACTATAGCAGCTAGTGGGACTTATAACCTCAATGCAACCAATAATCCTGCCGTAACACTGTATGCTCTATGGCAATATAATGACCCATGCTTAGGCAAAACTGCTCTGTATGATTTAGTTGCCTGTAAGAGCAAAGGCACCCAAACTCTCGCCCAGCTCCGTGCCGCCATTACCGTCCCTACTTCTGCAGATCGCACTCAGGATACTTCTAATTCTGGTGTATACGAATATAACACCAGCGTCTTTGGCGCAGCCACTGATGCCGCCAGCACACACAAAATCTATTATTACCGTGGTGTTCTAGAAAACTCAGTCGGCTCTTATGGCTCAGATGGTAGTGCCGCGACTTACCCAAACTACGTCATCCTGGACGCCGATGGTAGTAAAACCACTGCAGATACTTGTTGGCGTATTGTAAGGACTACCGGATCTGGTGGCGTCAAAATGATCTACAATGGCAAATGGACTGGCACTACTTGTGCCAACGCTACCACCAATGCTCAAGTCACCACGCAAGCCTTTAATGCTACGAGTAATATTGGAAACAAAAGTATTATTGCTGTAGGGTACACCTTCAATCCTAGCTACAAAACCACTACGGGTAGCACCGCCTATAGCACCTTATTCGGTAGCAATACCAGCTATTCGGGTAATAGTACCAAATCCACTATTAAGAATTACATAGAAAATACTTGGTTTACTAATATCAATAGCTACTCCAGCATCCTAGAGCCCAGCGCAGGATACTGTAACGATAGAACTATCTACACAACAACGTCCGGCACAGGTGCACAAACTGCCGTAGCGGATAGCTATAGTATCTCAACTCCATACACTACTGCCTCGTCCGGCATTACACAATACTTTTTCGGCGCTAGAATCAGGACGGGCACAACAGTTCAAGCTCCCACCCTCGGCTGTCCACGAAGCAACGCAGACCTCTACACTACAAGCAGTGCAAGTAACGGCAACAAACAACTAGCTAAACCAGCCGCTCTCATCACTGCTGACGAAGCTGCCTTTGCTGGATCTGGTTACTCTAGCAGTACCACGCCTTACCACGCCAACTCATACCTGCGCTCCGGTTCGTACTTCTGGTTGCTCTCCCCGAATACCCGCCTCTCGAGCGGTAATGCGAACGGCTTCGCCCTGAGCTCGAACGGCCTCCTCAACGTCAACCTCGGCATGAACGGCTCGTATGGTGTACGCCCGGCCATTTCCCTCACCTCTGGGACGACTATCGCGAGCGGCTCTGGCACCGCCACCGACCCGTGGGTGATTGAGGAGCCCAAGACCATGCAATCCGTTACTATCTCTGATCTCGCCACCCTTACGCCAAACACTGGCGATACTACTACTCTCCCTGACGCCCGTGATGGCCAGGAATACACCATCGCCAAACTCGCGGATGGGAAGTATTGGATGACTACCAACCTCAACCTCGCCGGTGGTACTACCTTAAATGCCAGTGACTCCAATGTCCCGTCCGATAATTATTATACCCTCCCTGCCTCCACCACCATTAGTAGTGGTACTGCTGTTCAGTCTGGTCAATTCTTAAGCGATACTACTGCTTATGTATTCAATACAGGTAACAATACCACCACCTGCAATAGTAGTACCCCGTGTAACTCCTACTACTCCTGGCTAGCAGCTACTGCAGGTGGTAAGAACTCTAGTGGCTCTTCCGTCACCACCAATGGCTACAATGCCGCTTATTCCATCTGCCCCAAAGGCTGGAGACTACCAACCTCTACTACTAGTAACGCAAATGCTCAAACTAGCTCTAACTGGAAAACTGGTGACTGGTATGCCCTCGCTACCGCATATGGGGCTAACCTAGAAAGCAACTACTACAATAGCTCAGACACAAACTTTTACAACAACGCTGGTCCTGGTACCACTCCTAACTTCCTGCTCGCCGGCTACTACGACAATGGCTCGTTCTACTATGGCGGCTCGGGCGGCTACTACTGGTCGTCTACGGCGAACTCCAGTACGAGCGCCTACCGCCTGCTCTTCAGTTCAGGGGGCGTCAATTCGGCCAATAACTACAATCGCAGGAACGGGAACTCCGTCCGCTGCGTCTATGGCGAGTAACAGGAGTAGAGTGACGGAGAAATTGGTGCAGAAAAAGAAAGCCACCCCTGTAAATACAGGGGTGACCCAAACGCTATCATCGCGCCACGCGGCAGTCCCTTTTCTATATAGTCCAATAGTTCTTTCACTAGATCGTCCTCACCGGTTAGGATGCCCTCGTTTACCGAACTATGGTGGACATAAAACGCCTTTTTTGAAATCCCGCACTCGTCCGTGGTTTGTTTAACCAGAATGTTACCCGGATGGGTCTTTTTAAGCTTCTGCAGTGCCCGCTGTATTCTGCGTTCAACGGCTATAAAAGTCTTGTTGCGTGATCCTTCCCCCATCCCGCACTCCTTATTCTTCAATGCACCATGTCGCAGTATGTAATTCGTAGCACAGCTTTATCGAATACATGTACTCGACCATATTAATCGCCATAGACGCAGCGGACGGAGAACCCGTACCTGCGACTGTCGATATTGGCCGAATCGACGTACCCTGAATTGAAGTACAGGGGGTAGGCGCTCGTACTGGAGCGCGCCGTAGACGACCAGTAGAAGCCGCGCGAGCCGCCATTGAGGAACGAGCCATTGTTGTAGTAGCCGGCGAGCAGGAAGCCAGGAGTGGTACCAGGGCCAGCGTTGTTGTAGAACGAAGCTGCATTTTGGTAATAGCTACTTTCTAGGTTAGCCCCATATGCGGTAGCTAGGGCATACCAGTCACCAGTTTTCCAGTTGGGGCTAGTTTGAGCATTTGCGTTACTAGTAGTAGAGGTTGGTAGTCTCCAGCCTTTGGGGCAGATGGAATAAGCGGCATTGTAGCCATTGGTGGTGACGGAAGAGCCACTAGAGTTCTTACCAC
>JAFWNY010000005.1 GCA_017510075.1 Candidatus Saccharimonadota bacterium
AAAAAAATCTGCAAAAGACAATATCGAAGAATACAATGCTGCCACTAAGGCACTAGTGGAAACAAAGATGGCGGTCATTGTCGACCCAGATATTATGGAAGGGATTTATGATCACGCCATTGCCAAAGAAAAGGCAGAAATAAAGGACAAAAAACTCCATGAAATATAGTGCCAAACAAAAAATCATTCTGTTTTGTGCGCTAGTCCCCGTAGTATTATGTGCAGCTAATAGCTTTGCCTATCATGATGACACAGGCGGAACAGAAAACGGCAATAGTGCCTCGTCCAACACGCCAATTATTAGCGAAACCCCTACGGATGATAAAGCTCCCACGCCAGACGACAACAACCAGAAAACCGACAGTCCTAATCAAAATGCTGAGACCGTCACGGAACTCTACACCGTCCTCTCCATCACCGACGGCGACACTATCCGCATTGACTATGACGGCACTAACACTCCCGTGCGCCTCATCGGTGTCGACACACCCGAAACCGTTGACTCTCGCAAAGTGGTGCAGTGCTTCGGCCAAGAGGCCTCTGACTATCTCAAAGCCAAGCTCGCCGGCCAAAAAGTTGCCCTAGAGGCCGACCCCACCCAGTCAAATCGCGACAAATATGACCGTCTTCTCCGCTATGTCTATCTAGGTGGCGAAGACGTTGGCTTATCCGTCATCACCAACGGCTACGGACACGAGTACACCTACAACATCCCCTACCAGAAACAAACTGAGTACCAGAATGCCGAGAAAACTGCCTCCGCGCAAAATCTAGGGCTCTGGTCTCCGTCGACCTGCAACGGCGACACCGCGCAACCCGCCGACAATAAAAACACAGACTCCAGTAGTTCGAATAAGACAAAGCAAATTACAACATCAGAAGGTGATGCAGCTAATAATTCAGATCAGACCACTACAGCCACATGTAATATTAAGGGGAATATCAGCAATAAAGGCGAGAAAATCTATCATGTCCCCGGCCAGCAGTATTACGACAAGACTGTCATTACTCCGTCCAAAGGCGAACGTATGTTTTGTACCGAGCAGGAAGCTGTCGACGCTGGTTGGCGTAAATCCAAAGTCTGATGAGGTATAATATAGCTATGGGAAACAATAACAATAAAATAAGTCCAAAGTTCTGGATCTCGATCATCGTGCTGTCGGTTCTATCGAGTATTATTGCAATAAATCTTGCCAAAACCGCCCCCTCTCAACAATTAGAAAATACTACACCTACAGGCACTCACGTAGATTCGTCGTCCCAAAATGACCAAGTGCAATCCAGCGAAGAAGATTCTACCTCGAATACTCCACGTATCCATGGTGTCTCGCCCTATTCGGAAGACTCTTCCGAACCGAAATCTGCCGAGCCGCAAGATTCTACTTTGACAGAGTCATCCTCGTCAGAACCTGTGTCAACCCAGACTTACGACTACTTAGCTCCATCATCCTCATGTCTCCACTCCGTTTCTGGCATCTGCCTCGACGACCTCGAAGACGAGGCCTACTCCGCCGGACTCTACGACTACGAATATGGCTACTACGGTGCCAGCCTAGACTACCCCGATGATTGCGGCACCTCCTGCCAAGAAGCCCTTGAAGACGCCTACGACGAAGGTTAGTACGATAGCCACTAGACTGATATTTGCATATCTTATTGGTTCCAGTATTTCAGTTCTTGTTCTGCCTAGTTTTTCTTCAGCTTCTTCTCCAGCCGCATCATCATCCACCCCAGCACCACCGCCGCGATTATCACCACGCCCGATGTAATTCCCGCCCCCACCATCGGTGCCAACCATTCGTTGGTATCAGAGCCCTGCATAGTCATCATCTCTCCAGGAAATCCGCCGCCCATCGGGCCACCCTGCATGTCCTGCATCTCCTCCATATCCTCCGGCATCTCCGGTCGCTCGCCGTCCAATGTAGTATCTAGCGTATCTGTTGAGGTGGTATCGGTATTTTCCGCCACCTCATTTTTATTCTTTTTGGCAACTGTATTTTCTTCCATAATCTCCTTTATTAGTTGTATTATTATAATACCAAACTACATTTAAAACAGCCTTAAAACCCACAATTACCAAATTATCGGTTCCATGTCATGCGCCTGCAAAAATTCATTACATTTTGAAAACGGTTTACTCCCAAAAAATCCCGCATAGGCCGACAGCGGCGACGGGTGCGCTGATTCCAGCACCAAATGCTTCGACGCATCAATCAGCGATTTTTTATTGCGCGCATCCCGCCCCCACAAGATAAATACCAAATGTGGTCGTTCTCTATTCAGATACTCAATCGTCGCCGTCGTAAAAATCTCCCAGCCTTTACCACTGTGCGATTTTGGCCGATGCGCCTCCACCGTCAGCACGGTATTAAGTAGCAGCACCCCCTGCTTTTGCCACGCCCGCAAACTTCCCCGCGGGTTCGCGTGTTGCCCAATATCGGAGTCAATCTCCTTGTAGATATTAATCAAAGATGGCGGTATCGGCTGCGAATTTGGCACCGAGAATGCCAGTCCCTCCGCTGCCCCAGGCGTATGGTACGGATCCTGTCCTATTATTACCACCTTGACCTCAGCGAGATCCGTCGTAAACGCCGAAAATACCAACTGCTTCGGCGGAAAAATCGTCTTCTTCTCGTACTCTTGGTGCAAAAACTCCGACAATTCCTTAAAATAGGGTTTTGTGAACTCGCTTTGTAAAAATGGCTTCCAACTCTCGTGCATATATCATAAGAATAGCTTATTTTTGAGCATAAAGCAAGCCCAAGAAGATTTTTGAAAATTTTAGGAAATTATCTCGTGCGAACCCTGAAGAGAGCCGTGAGACTTTGGGTAATTTCCGTTAAAAAATTTACAAAAATCTTCCTGGTGCGCAGCGTAGAGCGAAAAAATAGCTATTCTTATGATATAATACAAAGTAGTATGGCAAAGTTATATTTCAGATATGGTGCGATGGGCTGCGGCAAAACGATGCAACTTTTGCAAGTGGCGTTTAACTACGAGGAGCGTGGCCACAAAGTTTGCGTGATTAAACCTAGTACTGACACCAAGCATGGCACCAAGATTTACACCCGTATTGGCCCCGAGCGCGAGACCGATTTCTGCTTTGACAAAAGTATGAATTTGTATGATAAAATTTCCGCAGAGTATAAAAATGTCAGCTGCATTTTGGTCGACGAAGCCCAGTTTTTGACCCCTGTTCAGGCCGACCAACTCATGCTTGTGACCATAGAACATGATATTCCAGTCATGGCTTATGGCTTGAGATTAAACTTTCGCTGCGAGGACGGCGGCTTTGAAGGTGCCACCAGGCTCCTCCAGATCGCTCACGACATCGAGGAAATCAAGACCATCTGCGAATGTGGCCGCAAAGCGACTTTAAACTGCCGATTCTTAAATAATAAGCTCGTCACCGATGGCCCCGACATCCTCATCGACGACGGTAAGAGCAAGATTGAATACCGTGCCATCTGTCCCGCCTGCTACGAAAGGTACAAAAAATGTATATAGTTATCGAAGGTCAAGACGGCACCGGCAAATCCACTCAAGCCGAACTGCTCAGAAAACATTTTGAAGCTATCGGCAAAACTGTCGTAATAATGGAAGAGCCAGACGGTGATTTGCCCCAAGCACATGATTTACATGATATGATCTTAACTCGTGGCTATCGATTAGAGCCGCTTACCAACGTATTACTATTCACCGCCGCTCGTGTCGAACTCTGGCGCAAAATCGCCGAACCAGCCTTAAAGGATGGCGGTGTCGTAATTTCCACTCGCAACTACTGGTCTACGTTGGCTTACCAGGGTTATGGCGAAGGCGTTTCGCGTAGTAAAATTATCCGCCTAACAAAAGATTTGCTCCCCGAGAAATATATTCACCCCGACTACAGCTTTATTCTTACCGTTCCCGACACAGTTCGTCTCGCTCGCCAAAAATCTCGCGGCAAAGCCACCGAAACTTTCGAGGCCAAGCCAGATGATTTTCAGCAAAAAGTCAACGCCGCCTATCCCAGAATCGCCAGAGAATTCAATCTACCCATCATCGACGCCTCCGGCACCATCGACGAAGTCTTCGCCGCCATCATGCAGCACTTGCCAAACTGATCGGCTTGTGCTATTATAGAAGCATAAGAAAAGCCCCTCTAGGAAGAGCTTTTCTAAAGGGTTGTGTTCTGCTAAGTTCTACTTAGCAGAATTTTTGCTTCGTTTGGCTTTACGCTTTGAGAAGACAATACACAGAACATTGATCTGTATAGTCATTTTTGCCTCCCTTCTGGCAACCTAGTTTACCTAGAATACCGTTTAATGGTCACCTCACACACCACAATTATTACTAATTACGGAACGGCCCACTAAACACCGAAGCCAACCCGCACTCTTTGTAGCAAAAAGCAAAATAAAAATCAACCCCCAACGCCAGCATAATTAATCATCACCATCTTCACCCCTGTAATTTTTGGCTTATTGCTATTGCTTAACCCAACCACTAGCAATATAAAACATCCAGTCCTACCCCTCCGCAAACTGCGAATTATATAACTCCGCATAGAACCCGCCCGCCTTCAATAACTCAGCATGGTTGCCAGACTCCACTATCGCCCCATCCCGCATCACCAGTATTAAATCAGAGTTGCGAATCGTGGACAGCCGATGCGCGATCACAAACGAAGTCCGCCCCGACGTCAGCCGTTCGAATGAATCCTGAATTAGTTGTTCCGTGCGCGTATCCACATTTGACGTCGCCTCATCTAATATCATCATCGGTGGATTTGCTACCATCGCCCGTGCGATAGTAATCAATTGCTTCTCCCCCGCCGAGATATTGTCCGAATCCTCCGAAATCATAGACTTATACCCCCTCGGCAAGGCTTCAATAATATGATCCACATTCGCCGCCTTCGCCGACCGCCGCACATCAGCAAGTGAAGCTTTCAAATTCCCATACCGCAAATTCTCCTCCACCGTACTGCTAAACAGCCATGTATCTTGCAGTACCATCCCAAACAGTCCGCGCACATCTGCCCGTTGCATCTCGCGAATCGGCACCCCGTCTATCGTGATATATCCCGATGTCGGCTCATAAAATCGCATTAGCAAGTTAATCAAAGTAGTTTTGCCAGCACCTGTCGGGCCCACGATCGCCACTTTCATGCCAGGCGCCACCCTCACGGAGAAGTCTCGAATCACCGGCGTCTTGCCATCATACGAAAAGCTTACATCATGGAACTCCACCTCACCCCGCACCTTTGCGATCGTCCGCGCCGGTACCGTATCGGGCTCTTCCTCCGGCTCATTCAAGAATTCAAATATGCGTTCACTCGCCGCCAGCAGAGATTGCATAGTGGATGTAGTAGACGCAATTTCGGTAATTGGCCGATTAAACCTTGACACATACTGGATAAATGCTTGAATGCTACCGATGGACATTCTCCCCTCCACTACGAAAATCCCGCCCAGCACGCACACTGCTACATATCCCAAATTTGTAAAAATATGCGTCACCGGAAATGACAAGGACGAGAACACTTGCGCTTTACGTGTCACGGTAGTCAGTTTTTGATTGGTTTCGTCAAAATCCGCCAACGCCGCACCTTCATAAGAATTAGATTTAATTACGATGTCACCCGAGTAGTCCTCCTCAATTTTACTATTTAGTACCCCCAAGGTATTCTGCTGCTCGTGGAAATATTTCTGCGCAAACTTCATAATCTTCCCCACCACAAATACCGACAGCGGCACCACCACAAAAGATATCAAAGACAGTGGTACGCTGATCACGAGCATTATAATCATTACGCCAACTAGAGTGGTAAGCGACATTGATATATCGGCGATTTCCTGCGACATCGACGTTGTCAACACGTCCACATCATTTGCCATCCGCGACAAAGTGTCGCCGTATTTATGTTTGTCAAAATACGATATCGGCAACCGGAAGATTTTATCCAAAATTTTCTCACGTAAATCCCGCGTGTACCGCGCGGACACCACCGCTAGAATATATGCTTGCCCGTAGCTCAAAATCGCCGAGGCGCAGAACAGTACAATTACCAATATAGCTTTGCCGCCAAGAGCCGACCAATCAAGTTCAGGATAGCTCGCAACTGCAATATTGGTCATGTCGCCCAAAATTTTCGGTATGAATAATCCCAAAATCGCCGAAGCCACCGTGAGTATCACCGAAATCATAATCGGCCCACGATAGCCCTTGATGGATTTCAGAAAAGTCTTGAACGATTTCATCATGCTTTTTGGCTTCGCTGTGTTATTATGATCGTGCATTACGTACCTCCTTCTTGCTAGACGCTACCTTTTCTTTACCAACGTTCTCGCCATGCACCGCCTCCCCAGTAGCCCTAGCTAATTCCGCCGCATATTCTTTATCCGAGAGCTGCGACTTTACAATTTCTTGATAAACTTTGCAGCACGTCAATAGTTCCAGGTGTCGCCCCTTCCCCACCACCCGACCATTATCTAATACCACGATCTGATCAGCGTCCTTGATCGTGGATACTCGCTGCGCCACTATCAGCACCACGGCCTCCGCAGTCACCTCCTTCAAAGCCGCGCGCAATTTCGCATCGGTCTTCATGTCCAGTGCCGAGAACGAATCATCAAACACAAATATATCCGGATTCTTACAAATCGCCCGCGCGATGGACAACCTCTGCTTCTGCCCACCTGACACGTTCGTGCCGCCTTGCGCAATATGTGCATTATATTTTTTCGGCAATTTCTCGATAAAATTCTCCGCCTGCGCGATCCTTGCTGCTTTATGTACTTGAGCATCCGAAGCTCCGGGCGCGCCAAACTTAATATTCGATTTCACCGTACCTGAAAATAGCACCCCGCGCTGCGGCACAAAGCCTATTCTCCGAATCAAGTCATCTTTTGCATATTCGCCCACCAGCACTCCGTTCACCAGCACTTCTCCACTGGTCGCCTCATAAAACCTCGGCACCAAATTAATCAATGTTGACTTACCAGAGCCAGTTGAGCCAATAAACGCAGTAGTCTCGCCCGCCACGGCCTTAAACGATACATTGTCGAGCACCTTTTCCGCTGCGCCAGGATAGCTAAAGTCCACATTCTTAAACTCTACCGAAGCCACCTTCTCCGGCACACCGTTGGTCTTTTCTCGCCAGTGAATCTTGGGGACTTTGTCGAGTACTTCATTGATACGATGGGCCGACACATTGGCGCGAGGCAGCATCACAAACAATATCGACATCATCAAAAACGACATCATCACAAAAGTCGCATACTGCGCAAACGCCGTCATATTGCCAAGATATGCAAAATCTTTCGTCAGCAGCGAAATCCCCACCCAAGAGCACAACAAAGTCGTCCCGTTGAAGATGATATTGATCAACGGATTTTGCAATTCCAAAATCTTGTCAATAAAAATCAATAATTTAGTCAAGGCGTCATTTGTTTCGCCGAATTTGCGTTTTTCCACCTTCTCGGTATTAAACGCCCGCACTACGCGCAGCCCCGTCAAGTTCTCACGCGTGATCAAGGTCACTTTATCCACTAAGTTCTGGAATATTTTAAACTTCGGCACTACAAGCGACATAATCATTATCACGGATCCCAGAATCGCCGCCACGCCCACCACGATGATCCAGCTCATGTCTGGCGCTGTCGATATCGCCATTATTACCGATATGATCAAGAATAGCGGCGCTCGAAGCATCATTGATAGCATCATGATCGTCACCGATTGCACTTGATTTACGTCATTAGTGGTACGCGTCAGCAGCGACGCCGTACTAAAGTCCTTCATCTCCAGTGAATTGAAGTTAATGATTTTCATAAAGATGTCTCTGCGAATATCCCGCGCATAGTTTGTTCCTATCCTTGCCGCAAAGTAGCTAGAGATCAGCGATGCCACAGCTGACAGAAGCGCCAGCCCCAGCATCCATAGCCCAGTCATCCAAATATATCCAGTATCGCCCACCACAATACCTTTATTGATGATATCCGCCATCAGCGCCGGCAGCCGCAAAGTCGTATACACCTGCACGATAGTCGAAAGCAGCAATGCCACCACTTGCCACCAATAAGGTCTTAGATATCGAAATAATTTAAGCATATCAATTTATTCTACCACGTTTTTTCTCAATTTGCATCACCATATATATAATTAACCCCATTATAATATATATATAGTACGAAAACAGCCGCCACACTAGCATCGCCCAGAACACATACCCCGTCGAAAGCGCCGAAAACACCACAAAGAACGTCCCCTCCGCCGCGCCGGCATTGCCTGGCGTCGGAATAAAATACACCGCAGCCATCACAGCCATAGTCAGTGTGAAACACTCCCATATATTCACGTTACCACCAAACGCCGTCAACACAAAGAAAGGAATTGCGGCAACCAATACATTATAGATCAGCGAAATAGCCAGCACTTGTACAAAAAGCCCGCGAGTCTTCAGAATAGTTTTTACGGCTCCAGTGTATGCCAGTACTTCATCCTCGACCTTATTAAAAACCTGTTCGCGGTTTTTTACGATGTGAAGTTTTGCTAGCAACTTCACGATAAACTTTATAAACCTCGTTACGGCCTTCGGAAATATAAAAGTCCCCGCCACCATCACCGGCCAAAAGGCAAAAAACAGCAGCCCAATCAAAGCCGTCACCAGCAGTACAGGATTCGTCTGCATCATGTTGCCAAATATAAAACAAATCAGAGCAATTACAATGAAGGCAATTTGTATTGAAATCATCCCAAAAATCGGAATCGATGTAGACGCTCCATTAGATAGCCCACTGTTTTTGCGCATGTAGTATATTTGGAACGGCTGCCCGCCTACCGCTGCCGGTGTTATATTATCATAATACCGCCCAAGCAGCACAGTCCGCCGCGCCACTTTCCAAAGGTCACGTTTTCGCACATCTTTTCCGCGCGACATCCGCCGCATCATCAATACGTATTTATATATATCTATTACTACCGCCACCACAAAACATATCACTGCCGGCACCAGCCACCACCCGTTAATATGCACCTCGGCAAGCTCTGCTGCATTTTCTGAATTGCCGAACTCCGAAAATCCCGCTGCTGCAATTACGGCTACGTTTAATAACACAAACAAGACAATCAGTAGCACCTTGTGCCACTTCTTTTTAGGCGCAGCGCCATCCTTGCTCGGGTTGACCGTCGACTTTGTCATTCTATTCTCTGGCCGCCCTAATATTCGGGTATTCGTCTACTATTACTCTGATGCACCCCGCAATCGGGATGGCAATAATTGCTCCAAGCAGCCCAAACATATACATACCAATTATGATGGCGCACAGAATCAGTACAGGCTGCAGCTTCAACGCACCGCCCTGGATTTTTGGTGAAATAATATTGTTCTCTACCTGCGCATACACGATATAGATGATAGCGAATATCAAGGCCGACACTGGACTCGAGAAGAATAGTAATAGTGTCACCAGCGTCCCACCGATAAACTGCCCGAACATTGGAATCAAATAAAACGCCATCGTGATCATTCCCATCGGGATCGCAAGACCAGGAGACAACCCAAAGATAAGTGACAGAATAAACACGATGGTCGCCGATGCACAGCCATCCAGTATCGCTACGATTACCTGCCTCGACACGTAGGTAGACACCACATTGGCCATACTGCTCACCACACGTCGCGCCACCTTGACGGATTTTTTATTCTTGCCGGTATTAAGATTCTTCCAAAGCATATCCATCATCTGCGGGCCTTCAAGCAGGAACAGCAAAGTAAGCACCAGCGTCAGTACCACTTTCATTACGGCATCCGCCACGCCACTTACGCTAGACACGATATTCGACCCCAAGAAACCAAGCATAGAATTAGATATTGAATTGATATTATTTGTGATTTCGCTCTGCAAATTATCAATCCCTATCGCCTTGCCAAAACTATTGACGCCTTCCCACCCGCCGATTGTCGTCTCGAATGTCTCGGGGAAGTTATGGATAAACTTTGCCGTCTCGTTCACCACGACGGGGCCTACAATCGCGAGCACCCCACCAATAATCACCACTACTATCATATAAGCCAGCACTGCAGAAGTAGTCTGGTGCCGCTTCTCGGTGCCAAAAAGTCTAATGAAGAACCCATTCACCTTGCGTACTAATGGCTTCAGGGCGAGTGCTAAGAAAATAGATATACCAATGATTACTAGTCCCGTCAAGGCCTTGTACATCAAGAATAGCACAGCGGCAATAATCAACGGCACCGACCAAAACTTGATAAATGTCTTAAAATCTGTCTCAATTGTCTTAGCCATAAACCTCCTTATACTCTCATTCTACCATAAATATTATATTTATGTAACCCCAATCTTTCAAAAACTATAGACCATTCACGATTGCGTCCTGGGCCGACAGCCAAGGCTAGCCCTAACCTAACCCTGCTACTCGCCATAGACGCAGCGGACGGAGAGCCCGGCCCTGCGATTGCGGTTATTGGCCGAACTGACGTCCCCTGAACTGAAGTCCATGAAGCAGGCGTTACTGGAGGTCGCCGTAGACGACCAGTAGTAGCCGTCCGAGCCGCCAACGTTGAACGAGCCATTGTAGTAGTAGCCGGCGAGCAGGAAGTTAGGAGTGGTACCAGGGCCAGCGTTGTTGTAGAACGTAGCTGCATTTTGGTAATAGCTACTTTCTAGGTTAGCACCATATGCAGTAGCTAGGGCATACCAGTCACCAGTTTTCCAGTTGTAGTTGATTGTAGCGCTTTCGTTACTAGTAGTAGAGTTTGGTAGTCTCCAGCCTTTGGGGCAGATGGAGTAAGCGGCATTGTAACCATTGGTGACGGCATTACCACTACTATCTTTACCACCTGCGGTAGCAGCTAGCCAGGAATAGTAGGAGTTACACGGGGTGCTACTGTTACAAGTGGTGGTATTGTTACCTGTATTGAATACATAGGCAGTAGTATCGCTTGAGAACTGATCAGACGGGACAGAAGTGCCACTACTAATGGTGGTGGAAGCGGGGAGAGTGTAATAATTATCGGACGGGACATTGGAGTCACTGGCATTTAAGGTAGTACCACCAGCGAGATTAAGATTGGTGGTCATCCAATATTTGCCATCCGCTAGTTTAGCGATGGTGTATTGTTGTTGGTCGCGACTATCGTATACAGTTGCTGTACTGCCGGTACTTGGAAGTAGAGTTGCAATAGTGGAGGAAGTGAGGTCTTGCATACAAGTGTGTGTATTGCAGAATGGCATTCTTCCCCACATGGTATAGAGGCTAAGAGAGTTGGCGGAGGTGGTTTGGTTGATGGTGAAGTTGCCGCCGGGGGAATAAGTGGTGCCGGAACAGGAGTCGGTACCGTCAGTGGTGGTGGGGAGAGTATTGCACCAGCCGAGGAATTCGTACCCTTCACGCGTCGGGGTCTGGCTGGAGATCGGGACATTCTCGTCGTACGACGATGCGCTGGTGTTGGCTGGCATATTAGAGATAATGCCATCGTTATAAGTAATACTATAAGAATAGCTGGCGGCGCTGGCAGTGGTGGTGCCAAGTATGCTGCACAGGATCATGGCAAGCGGCGCAAATGCCGTTATGATAATTTGGTTGATATTGGTGGAGTGTTTCATGTGATTGCCTTTCTATTAATTATTATGTGGTGATAAATGATTCTGTTTTATGTTTTATCCCTGTTAGCTACCATAGACGCAGCGGACGGAGACCCCGACCCTGCGACCGTTGTAATTGGCCGAATTGACGCTCCTTGAACTGAAGTACAGGAAGTAGGCGTACGTACTGGAGTACGCCGTAGACGACCAGTAGTAGCCGTACGAGCCGCCATTGCCGAACGAGCCAAAGATGTAGTAGCCGGCGAGCAGGAAGTTAGGAGTGGTACCAGGGCCAGCGTTGTTGTAGAAGGTAGCTGCACTTTGGTAGTAGTTACTTTCTAAGTTAGCACCGTAAGCAGTAGCGAGGGCGTACCAGTCACCAGTCTTCCAGTTATTGTTGGATTGAGCACTAGCATTGCTGGTAGTAGAAGTTGGTAGTCTCCAACCTTTGGGGCAGATGGAATAAGCGGCATTGTAGCCATTGGTGGATACTGCATTACCACTACTATCTTTACCACCTGCGGTAGCAGCTAGCCAGGAATAGTAGGAGTTACATGGGGTACTACTATTGCAAGTGGTAGTATTGTTACCCGTATTGAATACATAAGCAGTGGTATCACTTGAGAATTGGCCTGATTGGACAGAAGTACCGCTACTGATGGTGGTGGAGGCGGGGAGGGTGTAATAGTTAGTGCTTGGTACGTCAGACTTATCAGAAGAAAGGACTGTACCGCCAGCGAGGTTAAGATTAGACACCATCCAGCATTTACCATCTGCAAGCTTGGCTACATTATAGCTTTGTTCATCACGAGAATCTTTGAGGCTGTAAACTTGGCCGGTAGTGAGGGTGCTGGGACATTCTTCTACATCTTGGAGGTAGGTAGAGTTAGCAATAGTAGCTGCTGGTATTTCCCACATCGCCGTAAGCGAGATGTTATTCGTAGTAGTTCCATCTAATGTATAAGCCCCACCCGCAGCATAAGTAGTGCCAGAGCAAGAGTCTACATTGTTGGTAGTAGTTACAGTACCATCACACCAACCAAGGAATTCGTAACCACTGCGGACTGGAGTATTGCTGGATAAAGTAATGGTGCTACTCTCAGTAGTACCACTAGTATTTGCTGGCATATTGGTGGCGACATTACCTTCGTAAGAGATGGTATAAGGAATGGCATTAGCCACCATCACAACATTATAAGTATTAGAATATTCCCCGATCTTTACAGAGGAATCTATCCTAGCACCAATGGCTAGAGTATAAGTATTGGCTGTATCATTTGCAGCACTAGTAATATCTAGTGTATCACCCACATCAGAAGGAGCAGGCTGAAAGGAAGTATTAGCTACTGAGTTTAATTTACTTGGTAGATATCCCCATTTACCATTGTAGGTAGTATTAGCTGAGTTCTTGAAATCATCTTCAATAACAGCTGAAGTAATAGAAGTAAGAACAGCATTACTATCACTACTATTAATTAGTTTATTATAATTACTGGAACTAGTAGCAATAACTTTAAGTGTATATCCAGTGGCATTATTAGTCGTAGCAGATATAGTACTATCACCAGACTTAAAGAAGCTACCATTAGCATTGGTACTTATAGCATTCATATCTACTGTAGCATCATCAATAGTTAGACTAATACTGCTGGTAGTAGCATAGACTTCATTAGCGCCCATGAATAATCCTATACCGCAGACTCCGAATAGCAAAATAAGCGAGGTCACCCCGCCAACGGAAGAAGTGTTAGAACCGTTGGCGGGGGAACGCCGCTTATTACCGGTACTGATCCGGTTGCTTAGTTTACGAATTGTATTTGCGAGATTTGTCTTCATGTGTGACCTTTACTGTTAAGTTTAATACCTCCTGAGCGAGTAATCATTTACTCGCCAGACTTTCCCAGCGGGTCACTTCTTGCACCTTCTATTACAAAAATGGCACCGCGGGGGTGCAAACATCCAATAATTATGCCGAATTAGCATAACGACGGACATCCCACGATGCCATTTCTATCGTTATGCTAATTCCAAAAATAAAATTTTTCGGCAATTTGTTAATTATTGAATGTTTGCAATACCATTATAACACGCTTTTCACATTTCCACCCAAAAAAGTTGTTGTATTTTTTACAACACCCCACCCCTGCTTGCATTCCCGAGGCATTCATTATATAATCTATAGCATGCCAAAACTCCTCATGCACACCTGTTGCGCGCCGTGTAGTGTTTATTGTATCGATTCCCTGCGCCAGGAAGGTACCGAACCAACCCTTTTTTGGTACAATCCCAACATCCACCCGTATATCGAATACAAAACCCGCCGCGATTGCCTGAAGGAATACGCCAAAAAAGTCGGCGCCGAGCTAATCATCAACGAAGATTACGGCCTCGACGAATTCTGCCGTAATGTTGTATCAGATATTCCGAACCGCTGCGTCAACTACTGTTATCCCAAGCGAATCGGCGAAACGGCGAAATACGCCAAAGAACACGGCTACGACGCTTTTACTACCACCCTCCTAGTTTCGCCCTATCAGAAACACGAGGAACTCATCAAAGTTTGCGAGCGCGTCGCCGACTTCTACGATGTCGATTTCCTCTACCGTGACTTCCGCGTCGGCTTCCGTGAGGGCCAAGCCAAAGCTCGCGAGCTCAGGCTCTATATGCAAAAATATTGCGGTTGCATCTTCTCTGAGGAAGAGCGCTACGCCAAGCAAATTGCCCGTGACCAAGCTGGCACTATAAGTCCAAGCATGTCTTAAGGCCTAGTATATATGCATTTCTGGGGACATGAAGACTTGGCCAGAGCGGCCCGGAGCGTGCCCCAGAAATGTATATATGCTAGGCCATGCTTGGGCTTATAGTGCCGTAGTGTAGTATCGCTTGAGAAATTCGGATTTATACTCCTGGAACGTCCCATCCAGCAAGCTCTCACGAATATTATCCACCGTATGTACGATGAAATATTCATTGTGGATCGACGCTAGCACCTTCGCGGTGATTTCGTCCGTCTTGAACAAATGGTGCAAATACGCCCGCGTGTAGTTCTGGCAACACTCACAGCCGCAATCTGGCATTAGTGGCGTGAAGTCGTGCTTATATTTGGCGTTTTTGATATTGATACGCCCATCGAGAGTATAGAGCGAACCGTTGCGCGCCATCCGTGTCGGCCCCACGCAGTCAAAAGTATCGCAACCATACTCCGCCCCCACAAACAAATCAATCGGCTCCTGCCCCATACCGAGCAAATGCCGCGGCTTATCTTCAGGTAAGATGTTATTGACCGTCTGAAGCATCTCGTCCATCCCCTTGGCGACAAATACTCCGCCAATCCCGAAACCATCTACTGGCTTGCCTGCACAATACTCCGCCGACTGCTTGCGCAGATCCAAGAACGTTCCACCCTGTACTACGGCGTACAAATATTGCTCAGGACCCGCATCTTGAGTCAGTCGTTGGTGTTCCGCTACGCACCGGTCCAGCCACGCATGTGTCCGCCTCATCGCCTCCTCCATATCTTCGCGGCTCTCCGACTTCGCCAAGTGGTCAAACGCTATATGAATATCCGCCCCAATCGCCCACTGCGCCTGCATCGACGATTCTGGCGTCATTTCAAAATTCGCCCCATCAATGTGCGACTTGAACTTCACGCCGTTTTCATTAATCTTCACATTCGGTAACGAAAAAATCTGAAACCCTCCCGAGTCCGTAAACGTCGGCCCATGCCACGAGCAAAACTCCGCCAGCCCGCCCGCTTCTTTGATCAAATCCGTACCAGGGCGTAGCACCAAGTGATAAGTATTTGCTAGAATTGCTTGGCTACCCAACTCCCGCATTTCCTTCATCGTGAGAGCCTTTACCGTGGCGCGTGTCGCCGCCCCCACAAAAGCCGGTGTTTTAATATCACCGTGCGGCGTATGAATCACGCCCACCCTAGCCAAACCGTCGCGTTTCTCTATTTCAAACTTTAACATATCAACATCGAATCCCCATAACTTAAGAAATTATACTTCTCATCTATTGCGTGTTCGTAGGCGTTTTTCAAATTATCCCACCCCGCAAACGCACTAGCTAGCATCAGTACCGTGGATTTTGGCGCATGGAAATTCGTAATCAATGCATCGACTATCTGAAACTCAAACCCAGGATAGATAAAAATATCATCCTCGCCTGAAGTTTTGCCAGTCTTGGCGTAAAATTCCAATGTCCGCGCCACAGTGGTGCCAAGTGCTATGATTTTAGGCGCGGGTGACCGAAATTCCTTTTTCGAAGGGTCTAGGACTTGGGCGAGTGCCTTGGGAGCCGAGCCCGAGAAAAAGGGATTCGGGCAGGACCCGCGCCTAGCGTTATTGATAGCTTCGATAGTGTCGGCGGGAATATTAAACCATTCCGAATGCATCTTGTGCTCCTCGATTTTATCACTCCGAATCGGCAAGAACGTCCCCAGCCCCACGTGCAGGGTCAGGTATTTAATAACCACACCTTTCTTGCGCAGTCTATCTAGCAATTCGTCTGTCATATTCAGGCTCGCCGTCGGCGCCGCCGCCGATCCCATGTTTTTCGCCCAGACCGTTTGATAGCGTTTTCTATCGGCTTCCGTCGCATCACGATGTAGGTACGGTGGCAACGGCACGGTACCGTATTTCTCCGCCAGCTCCGCGAGTGGCGCCTCAGACTCCACCTCGGCGATACCATTGCCGAGAATCCGTGTAACTTCGATAAACTTTTCATTAGAATCGAGGGGGTCCGGAGCCTGGCAAGGCGAGGTATAAGCCGCCGGCCGCCCGTGGCGACGGGCCGGCCGGACGGCGCCCCGAGATTCGATGAAAAGTTTATCTCCATCATGCAGTTTCCCGCGATACATCACTCTTTGTGGCTCATCACCGTGTTTCTCTAGCACCACCAGCTCCCGCTTCCGTCCATCCGGCAATTCGCAAAACAACCGCGACTGCATCACCCTCGTATCGTTCAGAATCAAAACATCCCCAGGATTTAAAAACTCATCCAAATCACGATAATAAGAATCCCGCACTTCGCCAGACTTCCGATCTAGCACCAATAGCCTCGTCGTTCCCCGCTCCTCTGGCGGAAACTTCGCAATCCGCTCCTCTGGCAAATCATAATTATAATCTGACACTAACATATTTATATATTATAACACATTTTTCTGATATTGACACGCCCACCCTCGTCATGTTATAATCAAAAGCATAAGAAAAGCGCTCCATGAAACGCTTTTCAGGGTTGTGTCTAGTCGGTATTACCGACTAGATTTATTACTTCGGCGGTTTTGACGCTTTTCACGAACAATGCATAGTATATTAATTACTATCGTCATTTCATTGCTCCTTTCTGGCGACCTAGATACATGGAATACTGTTTAATGGCCACCTC
This sequence comes from Candidatus Saccharimonadota bacterium, assembly GCA_017510075.1. GTDB lineage: Bacteria > Patescibacteriota > Saccharimonadia > Saccharimonadales > Saccharimonadaceae > Nanosyncoccus. The sequence goes on from JAFWNY010000005.1 coordinate 16,983, forward strand.
ACACACCACAACCATTACTAGTTGTGGAACGGCCCACTAAACTCCGAAGCCAACCCGCGCATATTATAGGCACATCTTAAAACAAAAATCAACCCCCCATGCTAAAAACCGCGTTCCACCCCAGTTAAATTTCAAATTCCGCTAGCGCTAAATTTTACCAAAAAGCGTATTCTTACGAATTATAATACCACACCGCTCCGCCTGGCGTGTCGTTCAGCGCAATCCCCTGAGCCAATAATTTATCTCGTAATTCATCCGACTTCGCGTAATCCTTTTCCGCCCGCGCCGTGTCCCGCTCACGAATTAATGCATAGACATCGTCCGACACGTCTGGCGTATCGGCCATTAGTCGCAGTCCAAACAGTTCATCCACCTTCCGCCAATCTTCCAACCCCAGCACGACAGAATCTACCACCGCAAACGCCTCCGCTGAGTTCAAGTTATTCGATACCGCCGCCAACACCTTGTCATAGGCATCAGTATCCGAAACAACATCCCGCTGATAACACTCCGCAATCCGCGCCCGCCAAGCCAACCTTCGTGCCTGCGCTCCCGCCAAAGATTCAAACGTAAAATTCCGCGTCCCCTGATAGTGCCCCGACAGCAGCCACATCTTATAATCCATCGGCGAGAACCCCCGCTCCGCCAAATCCTCCAAAGTATAAACATTCCCGAGCGATTTGGATATCTTCTGTCCATCTATCGTAATAAAATCGCAGTGCAGCCAATACCGTGAAAGCTCGTGCCCATACGCCGCGAAGCTTTGCGCAATTTCATTGGTGTGATGCACCGGAATATGGTCAATGCCACCCGTATGAATATCGATCGGCTCCCCCAGAGTCTCGTGTATAATCGTCGAACACTCCAGATGCCACCCCGGATACCCCGGCCTACCCAGATAGTCCCACCGCATCGCATGCTTCTCCCCCGGCTGGATAAACTTCCACACCGCAAAATCCGACGCATTCCGCTTCTCCGAAGAGAACCCTACTCTCGCCCCCGCCTGCAAACCCTCCAGATCCAGTCGGGCAAACTCCGCATACTTCTCAAACTTCGAGGTGTCAAAATACACCCCGTCCCGAGTTTCATAGGTAAACCCGTGCTCAGTCATCAAATCCACCGCCTGCATATCCGCCTCGATATAATCCGTCGCCCGTGCAATCACGTCCGCCGGCAAGAATTCCATTTTCGCATAATTATCTAGATACACTTTGATATAATGCTCCGCCACCTCATAGGGCGACTTCCCTTCGCGCGCCGCGCCCTTCTCCAACTTATCCTCGCCCGTATCTCCATCCGATACCAAATGCCCCACGTCCGTCAAATTCAGCACCCGCTTCACCGCATACCCGTTCGCTAACAAAGTCCGCACCAACAAATCCCAATAAGCATACGCCGCATAGTTACCAATGTGCGGGTCACTATACACCGTCGGGCCACAAGTATAAATCTTCACCACCTCCCCAAGCGGCTTAAACTCCTCCAGTTTCCGACTCGCTGTATTATATAGTTTCATAAATCCTCCAAACTTAAATTATTGTTGTAAAAATTACAACAGTCAACAAATCCCCCGCGCACTACGAAATCTCATTTAATACTCCCTCTAGCACCCCCACCATCTTGCTGTATTTATCGCGTGACACCGAATGCCCGCCCTCCACTTTAATTGCCGTCAAATACTTCGGATTCTCCTTCAAAATCTTCGGCATATTATGTGCCCCAATAATCTGATCCGCATCGCCATAAATCAGCACCGCGCGCGTCTTCAGCTCGGTCAAGACTTTATAGTTCCGCTTATTCAGCACTATATTATTCATCGAACCATTAAACGCTTTCGTCTCCAAGATCTTCCGATTCTTCGCCCCCACCGCTCCTCGAAACGCCTTCATTGCGTCCGCAAACTCCGGGCTCGCCAAATCCTCCTCCGTATAAACCGGCGGCGACAGCAAAATCAACCGCTTCACCGATTTTTTGTACGTATCGGCATATCGCGTCGCAATCAAAGTCCCCATCGAATGCCCCACCAGCACCAGTGGTGTCGTCAGCTCCAATTTCAAGATCGCATTGTGTAAAGCCTCAATCTGCTCAGCATAATTATACTCTAATTTATCACTCGCATACGACTTCCCGGCCCCCAGCAAATCAAACGCCACAAACCTAATCTCGCTTAGAGACGTCGTTCCCTCCAGGTAATCAATCGCCCGCGTAAAGCTCGACGAATCCGTCGCAATCCCATGAATAAACACCACCGTGAGCCGAGGACTTTTCACTGCACAGTAGTCGTGCGTTTTTTTCAACTCCAGTGGCCGCTTCAATAAATCATGCTTCAGATTCACTTGCCTCCTCCGCCATCATCTCTGGCACGATTTTTACCAAATCCGCCACCGCTTCCTCATACGACATGTCATAAGTCCGAAATCCCGCCGCTAGCAAATGCCCACCCCCGCCAAAATACCCAGCCACTTTCTCCGCAATCGGCGCCGAAGAGTCGCATCGGATTTTGCCAGTCAGCTTGCCGTCGGGATAGGTTTTAATTGCCACTGCCACCTTCACCCCTTCCACCAGTCGCATTTCCTCGAGGATCAGCACATTCGGGTTGTACTCTTGCGAATACTCTTCGATATCCTCCCAAGTGATATGTACTGTTGCCAGCTCCCCGTCCAGCAAGTACTCAATACGCTTGATGAGGTCCGCCTTGAAATCCAGAATCCGCGGCGACTTCTTCATAAACTCCCGCCGCCGATCCTCCAGCTCCGCGATGTTCGCCCCCAGCTTCGTCAACTCTGCCGCAATCTCAAATGTCTCCGCCGTCACCGACGAGCTCGTCAGTCCCAATGTATCCGACAGTAGCCCCTGGAAAATCGCCTCCGCCGCCTCCTTGTCAATCGGCATTTCTAGCTCTCGCGCAATTCTGTAAATCACCTCCGTGCACGACGGGCACACCTCGATAATACTCTCGTGCGGGAATTCCAGATCATCTTCCGTCTCGTGATGGTCTATCACAAACACTGGCGCCGTGTATAATTTATTCTTGATCGCGCCGTCATCCAACAATTTCGACAGCAACACCTTTGCCGCCGTATCTACGATAATATACCCATCTGCCTTCCAGTCAAACTCATCCGTCACCCGCGACCAATCCCCAAAATAATGCAGATATTGTGGTATATCAATCGGGCAATACAAAGTCACTTCCTTGTCGCTCAGCAAATAATCCAGCGCAATCGCACTCCCCAGCGAATCCCCATCCGGATTCTCCGCCTGTATTACGCATATCTTTTCCTTCCCCTCCAAAAACTCACGAAATTTATTATACATATCTTCATTATACCACATTTGCCATTGCTATACTGCTATTGACCTTTCTCTAAATCTTTGCTATAATAACAAAGTATTCGGGATTCTCCCGGCCTACTCCAGCTATCTAGCTGGAGGCATTTTTTAACAATAAAGCTCCGCGAACCCGGCCCTTATGCGTTCATAATCGGCATCATCTATCTCGCCAATCCCACGATATAGCCGTTTCATACTCATAACTCTTGCCTGATGCAACATGGCCGTCTCTTTCTTGCCGTTGTGGCAGAAAGAAATATACCAGCTCCCTTCATGTTCTTTTGATGTTAAGGGAATCCCCATAAAATTATGTCTGCTCAATTTCTTATAAATCAATACCGGTCTAGCAAACCGATTGCTCTTGCCGTATATTTCTGCACCCAAATTTTTCCCCACCCCAGCCCACCAAATTTCACCCTGCGACGGATTCGGCTGTCGTCCGTGCAATTCCAAATTTATCTTTACGTTATTCCACCTATTAAACTCCATTTTAATGACCGCAGCTTTCTCAGTGTTACTCAATCTTACTTCTGGTTGCCCTTCTTGACCACTGCTTTGATATTCTGACGTATCGCTTTCCATAAAACTCCTTTTTTAGTTTTATGCCACCCTAGCACAATCTGTCAAGAACTTCAACCCCCCACGCCACCCCTATAACATGCCTATGGTAAAAGTAAGCACAAACTCCGCATCTACCTCTGTAAATGCGGAGTTTCGCCACGCGCTTAATTCGGGAGTAGTCCGTAGCTGGCGTGTCCACTGATTGGGTTTCATCTATGGGTCCGTGCCCACTTTATTGGGAGTAATTCATTACTCGTCATAGACGCAGCGGACGGAGAACCCGAACCTGCGAGTGAAGCTACTAGCCGAATTGACGCGCCATGAAACGAGGCCTAGGCGGTAGGCGTACGTACTGGAGTTCGCCGTAGACGACCAGTAGCCGCCGTACGAGCCGCCATTGCTGAACGAGTCATTGTAGTAGCGGCCGGCGAGCAGGAAGTTCGGGGTGGTACCAGGGCCAGCGTTGTTGTAGAACGTAGCTGCACTTTGGGAATAGTCACTTTCTAGGTTAGCCCCATATGCGGTAGCCAGGGCATACCAGTCACCAGTTTTCCAGTTACCTAGAGCGCTAGCATTACTTGTAGTAGAGGTTGGTAGTCTCCAGCCTTTGGGGCAGATGGAATAAGCGGCATTGTAACCATTTGTAGATACGGCATTACCGCTACTATCTTTGCCGCCTGCAGTAGCAGCTAACCAGGAATAGTAGGAGTAACAGCCTGGGTCAGAGCAATCGCTGGTAGTATTGCCACTATTATATACGTAGGATGTAGTATCACTTGAGAAGCCACTAGTAGATGAGGCGGGGAGAGTATAATAGTTAGTGCTTGGTACATCAGACTTATCGGAGGAGAGGACTGTGCCACCAGCGAGATTAAGATTAGACACCATCCAGCATTTACCATCTGCAAGCTTGGCTACATTATAGCTTTGTTCATCACGAGAATCTTTGAGGCTGTAGACTTGGCCAGTGGTGAGGGTATCTGGACAGCTGGAAACCTCTTGCATATAAGTGGCGTTAGCGATGGTTGTTTCTGGTGTTGCGCTTTCCCATATGGCATACATATTTACCGTCACCGTCCCACCCTGGCTGGCGGCGGGGATGATGTAGATTCTGCCAGGATCATAAGTATTACCAGAGCAAGTAGTTGGATCACTGGAGTTATTAGTATCGCACCAGCCTTTGAAGATATAGTCTGTTCTCGTAGGGGCAGTATCAGATAACGTAATTACCCCGTCATTAGTAGTCTGATTGGTTAGATTTGTAGGTAATCCCGTTCCTTCACCACTAGCATCTACGTAATTAAGACTATAAGTAGTGGTAACCACATTACCTACACCAATGAAGTTAATGGTATTAGTATAAGTACCAGATACTTGAGTAGAGGCTGCTTTGGCTCCGATCTTAAATTGCAGGCTGGTTTCACTGGCACTGCTGGTACTAGCTAAGATTACACCGGAGGCATTATTGCTGGAGTTGTATAGTGGTAGACCATTGTAGCCACTACTAGTACTACCAACATTCCCACTCACCCATGAAGAGCCAGAATCCGTAGAATAGCTATAGCCCCAAGTATTGTCGCTGAAGTTAGTGAGGTTGGCTTTATTACTACTGAGGTTAGTAAAGACATTGGTGGTATTACTGCTACTAAGTCTAAGATCTGTATAATTTGAACTACTACTACCCACTGTACCATATAATTTATAGCCATGGGCGTCATTACTCCCAGCTGTTATCGTGATAATGTTACTATCACTACTACTGCCTGGAGCAAGGTCTGGAATGATGAGGTCACCGGATACGTTAATGCTGACGGTGGGATTGAAGGTGAACTGCATGTCTATTCCATCCTGGTATGTTAAGGCGGAGACGGAAGATGCACTGAGTAGGCTAAGTGTTGTAGTTATTAAGCTTAATATTATAATATTGTTGTTATGTTTGACCCGCATTTGATATTACCTCGCTTTTAATTATTATATGGTTTAAAAGCTTCTTGAAAGTTTATTTTATGAGCCTAGAGCCAGCCCAAGAATTAAAAATAATTTTACAGGGCGAGTACGAAACTGTCCGAGTGGAATTACTGCTGTACTTATAATGACTATATAAGGCTA
>JAFWNY010000006.1 GCA_017510075.1 Candidatus Saccharimonadota bacterium
AGAGGCGCTATTTCGTACTCGGCACATTTGTCTTTTTGCATGTGGTCATCTGAATAACCGACGAGAAAACGACCCTGAGATGCCTCTACGACGGTTAAACTAAACGCGGTGCGATTGATCTTTTTCCAAGCGCGTCCGGCGGGATAGTAAATCCCGCTATCGAGGTGGCGGTTGGCCTGACCGCGGAAGAGTTCTTCTCCTTCAAGGAGGTCCTTGACAGCGCGACGGGCCTTGGTTTCTGGATCGTGCCAGTAGTCCTGGATTGCCGGTTCATAGGGTAAATTGAAACTAACTATCGGGGTAGCGAATCCATACTCGTAAGTTGCGGCACCACAATTTTCGGTGTCACACGAAGAGCGTGTGGGCTGAGCACCGATGATAATGGTGCCAGACCGAGTGGCGTAGATGTTTGGGAACACCTCAAAAAAAGTCGCAAGCGGAGCAATGATGTTGCCAATCTTTTCGGCATTCAAACCGAGTCTGATATCAGATTCCATATGCTTCTCCTTCCTTTTAAGGTACTGTTTTTAAAAAACTGTGGGTTTAATTATAACAAGAAAGAGGCTATTTGTCTAGGGGTGGATAGGGTTTGTCGCTTGATTTTTTGGGGAAAGTGTGGTATAATTAGGTTAGGTAGGGGCACTGAACTTTAAGAGGAGAGTGATATTATGTATGAATACCCGCGCCCGATTTGGTGGCTGGCCGTGCCAGTCGTCGAGAAGGAGCGCCTGAAGCAGCAGCGGCTGACGCCGGTGCCGTTTAGGCGGTGGAGTGACGTGATGTCGTACAACGGTGATGAAGTCAACTTTTTCGCCGAGGATGACAACGGCTCAGGCCTGATTCAGACTAGGGCTAGAATCGCCACTCTGGATTCGCGGCCATTCGTGGTCTTTGACAACCAGTTCTATGAGCTGGAGGCCGCCACAATGATTAGCGACCGTATGCTCGAACTTACTGAGGGCGTACCGACACCGGTGCTCTACACGATCAAGCTCAGCAAGGAGGGCAATGATGAGGACGACCTGATTGTCGTGACTGGCGAAAGCTTCATTCACGACGCGGAGGTCTTCCCCGAAGAAATTGCTTCTCTTAGCGATGAGCTGAAGAAATCCATATCATACGAGCGGGAGTTTTACCGTTTGGTAAATCGCCCCGCGACATAACTACCTCCCTACCCCCTGGGCTCGTAGCATTAGTCTACGGGCCCTTTTTGTTGGGTTGGCTTTTGGCGCTTATGTTTTGGGAAATAACAGAGATATGTTATAATTACCCCAGTACTTTAAGAATTTGGTTTTGCTAGAAAATTTTTGAGAGGGGTGTTAATTGTGGTCAAAAAGCAGGGGCATCTAAGCGCTGGAATAATCATTTACCATTTGCTGAGCGACACAAAACTGATATCCGAGCAAGATTATTTAAAGGCACAGGTAGCAATGGCGAGAGACTGCGCCGGTAGGGCTGAAGAGTTCGGCGAACGGATACTATCAAAGTGGGAGGATAATGTTGCGTGGCCGGCCAAACTGGCTTACATCTATGCCGTGGGGGCGAAAAACATTGAGCGGAAGAAGCTTTGGCAGTACTGCAACGAGATGCCATTTTATAACCCGATGGTGGCTAAAGCGATGCTCGAGGCTTGCTTTGAAGTAAAATTACCGATGAAATATGCCAAGCAGGTACTCCGTCGTGAGGTTGACGACGAGAGAGCCTGGGCGGCGATGGACGCGGCGATTCGCTGGTGCGAGCGAGTGGATATTCCACGAGGGCGAATTATGAGGCTGGCTGGTGAAAATAGCGGTTTGGTGTTTGAGTGTTTTAAACACCGGAGGTTGGCGCATCTGCCGGCTTATGATACGCCGGGGTTGAAGGCAGAAAGAGCGATTGAGCCGCCGGAGCTGGTCTACAAGAAGTGCTTGAACGGTGTAATCGTGGTAGCAACAATCCCGCCTTATGCCAATATTCGCAAGGGAGCCCATGGCGGTTACAGATCTAATAGCGCTAAAATTGTCGAGGTGATTGGTGATTTTCTCGGTGACGAGGTAGGCATTTCGCTTTATGATCTCAAAACCCAGTATCGCGCTGGGGACAAGGTCTACATCCAGGATTTTGACTATTCAAACGAGGAAGCCGTACAGGGTTTTCACTTCTTCTGCACCAGAGATGAGGCGGAAAAACAATTTGTTCTGTGATGTTGCAAAAACCAAATTCACGGCCCACGAGTGAGCTCGTGGGCTTTTTTATGGCTTGTGTTTAGACGAATTCGAAGATGGAGCGAGTGAGGGGGAGGAGGAGGGCGCCGACCATGACGATTACGACAAATGCGATGATGGCGGCACGGAACCAGTTGAGAGGTTTAGAGATTTTATAGATTAGAACGGTGTAGATGGCAAAGGTGATGATGGAGGAGAGAGTGGTGAGGAGAGGTTTTTCGAAATGGTTGAGGGTGGCTATCGTTGAGAGAATTAGCATGGCTGCTGCGATAGTGATGCCGGTAGGGACGGAGTAGTGTTTGATGTTGCTAACGAATTTGTTTTTGATGCGCTCGGTGTTATGCTCTAGGGCAAGAGCGACGCCTGGGGCAGCGATACAGACGAAGTTCAGAAGTGTCATCTGGATAGGGATGAAGGGATAGTTAAGCGGTAGGAAGGTGAAGAAAACGGCGAGAAGAGAGGCATAGACGGTTTTAGCGAGGAATAGGGAGGTAGAGCGCTCGAGGTTATTGATAGATTGGCGACCCTCGTCGATGATGGATGGGACGGCCTCGAAGCCGGAATCTAAGAGTACGAACTTACTGGCGCGACGGGCGGCGTCACTGCCTTCACCGATGGCGAGGGAGACGTCGGCTTCTTTCATGGCTAAAATGTCATTCACGCCATCGCCGGTCATAGCGACAGTGCTTCCCTGCTTTTTGAAGGCTTTGATGAGTTCCTTTTTCTCGGATGGGGTGACACGGGTG
>JAFWNY010000007.1 GCA_017510075.1 Candidatus Saccharimonadota bacterium
CCCATTCGGCAATCCCCGGATCATTTCTCGCTGTCAGATCCCCGAGGCTTATCGCAGACTTCTACGGCCTTCATCGGTATTGATTGTCAAGGCATCCACTATCAGTGCCCTTAATTACCTTTTTATGCATTGACTTAACCAACAATCGGAGCTCAAATAAATCTGAACACTTCAACTGTCGGTTCCGTCTTTAAAATCTTTTCATCGTTAATTCCAAATTGTTAATCAGAGAGCCTCCAAGAATACCTTCGGTCACCTCCAAGCGACCTCAAATTATTCCTCGCTTTCATCACTATTCGTAGAGGTCGCAAAGGCGACTTGCTTAAACTTCCTCCATTATATCGCACTTTTTCACCCGCGTCAACCCTTTTTTCCGACTTTTTTACACTTTTTTTAAAAAATACTGCATTTTTGGATTTACTACCCCTTCAACGCCAGCCGCACCCTCTCTTCCACTGGCAGCGACACATCCACTTTCTCAAGTGCCTTTGTCGCCTCCTTCAACGGAAATCCTAACGCCATCAAAGCATCCAGCGCCTCATCCGCCTCAGCCAACGCATCAGCGCCCCCAGGCTTAAACACCTCCGTCGCCCCATACCTCGACGGCACTCCCACCTTATCCCGCAGATTCACAATCACCCGCTCCGCACTTTTCTTCCCCACCCCAGTAGCCTTACTAATGAACCCCGCGTCCGCATTCGCAATCGCATTCCGCACTTCTTCCGCCTCCGCCAGTGACAATATAGCCACCCCCGCCTTTGGCCCAATCCCCTGCACTGATATCAACATCTCAAACAATTTCTTTGCCACCAGCGACGAAAACCCATACAGCTCCTCTGCCGTCTCCCTCACCTGATGATACGTAAAAAACTTCCGCTCCTCCCCCAGCGAAACCCCCTCAAAATCCGGCATTGGCACCAGCATCTCATACCCCACCCCGCCAACATCCACAATAATGCCATTCGCCCCAAATTTTTCCTCCACCACACCTTTAATATGTGAAATCATTTCCGCCTCCCACGGTTATTAGAAAACTTATCTACTTCTATTATATCATCTTCCCGATACAAAAACCCACAAGTAATCGCCGCCGCCAACGCATCCGCCGCATCATCTGGCTTTGGCTTCTTTTCAAGCCCCAAATGCACCCGCACCATTTCTTCCATCTGCGTCTTCGTCGCCGACCCATACCCTGTCAGGCACTTTTTTATCTCATTCGGCGTATATTCCCGCACATTTACCCCCGCCTGCTCGCACACCAGCAGTATCACCCCTCGCGCTTCCGCCACCGCAATCCCCGTCGTAATGTTTTTCGAAAAAAACAACTTCTCTATCGCCACCACCTCCGGCTTCGTCTCATCAAACACCACTTTCAAACTCTCATACAGCTCCTTTAACCGCACCGACATCGGCGCATCCACCATTGTCGTCACCGCACCATAATCCAGGGCTCGCGCCGAAGCCCTAGACGACGTCTCTATCAGCCCAAACCCACAAATCCCTATCCCCGGATCAATTCCAAGTATACGCATATATATATTATATAGCAAGTTGCTGGTATTTTTATGAGCATTTGACAAACCCAGTTAACTTTTACAACTTTTCCTCATCCGAGCCAACAATTATTTGGCGAGGATTGAGTGAAACGTTGTAAAAATTAACATGGCGCGCAGCCAACCGCGAATAAAAATACTAGCAATTTGCTATTTTACATATTTTATCAGCGTTTCTCTAAGGTCTTTCACCGGTATCACAAATTTATCATGTATAGTTGCCGGGGCAATTGCATGTAGGAATCCCAATTTTTTTGCCTCCGCTATCCTCTGGTCCGCTCGAAACGCCGACCTTATCTCGCCCCCCAGCCCCACCTCACCAAACACCACATACTCCTCCGCAAGCTTCCGCCCCGCCACCGCCGACGCAATCGCCATACACACCGCGAGATCCGCCGCCGAATCGCTCAGCCGCATCCCCCCTACCACATTCACAAAGATGTCCTTATCACTTAGTCTCAATTTCGTCCGCCTCTCTAGCACCGCAATCAGCAAATTTAACCGATTAAGATCAAACCCACTCGCCGTCCGCTTTGGATACCCAAAATTCGACTGCGTAGCTAAAGCCTGTATCTCCACCAAAATCGGGCGATTCCCCTCCAAAGTCGCCAGTATCACCGACCCATCCGTATTCGTCCTTTCCGCCAGCAGCGCCTCCGAAGGGTTTTTCACCTCCCTCAACCCCGACGAAACCATCTCAAAAATCGCCACCTCATTGGTCGAACCAAACCGGTTCTTCACCGCCCGGATCGTCTTAAACCCACCGTACCGATCCCCCTCAAAATTCAGCACCACATCCACCAAATGCTCCAGCACTTTCGGCCCCGCCAGCGTCCCGTCTTTCGTCACGTGCCCCACGATAATCACTGCCGTATCCGTACTCTTCGCCGCCCGAATGATCAAATTTCCACAGTTCGTCACTTGTGACACCGTCCCCGGTGCCGATGAAATCTCATCCATCATCAGCGTCTGTATCGAATCCACAATCACCAGGTCAAACTCCCCCGTCTCAATCGTCTTCGCAATATCATTCGCGCTCGTCGACGCCGCAAACGACAATTTGTCCGACTCCGCCCCTAGCCTCACCGCCCTTAGCTTCACCTGCCCCGCGCTCTCTTCCCCCGACACATACAGCACATTATGCCCTGCCGCCGCCACCTCCGCACATATCTGCATTAGTAGTGTCGACTTCCCCATCCCCGGCTGCCCCGCGAGCAAACTCACCGACCCCATCAGTATCCCACCCCCGAGCACCACATTCAAATCCTCAAACTCCGTCAACAGCCTCGCCTTCGCATCACTCGGCACGATTGTCGATATCTTCACAAAATCCAACTTCTTCCCCGAAGCTTTACCCTTCGCCAGCGCCGACTTCGCCCCACCAACCCCCGCTGCTTCCGCCACCTGCTCCACCAGCGAATTCCACGCACCACAACTACTGCACTGCCCCACCCACTTTTTATAAGTATGCCCACACTGTTGACAAACAAACACCGAAGAACTTTTCATATTATTATTATATCAAAAGCTAACCTGGATTTCACTTCCAAGTTAGTTTTCTTCCTCCAATAAAAGCCTAAACCACGCGTCAGCCGGCCCCGCCGTCATCAAAAGCACCAAATAACCCTGCTCCAAATACTCTTTAATCCTAATCTTCAGCCCCCTAGACATCTCCGCCAGCTCCACAATTTCCTCATTCACCAGCCCACCCGCCAATTCCTCAGGAGTCAGCACCGGCAAATTCGGATCCTCCCTCGTCAAATACGTCGGCAACCAAAATATCTTATCCACCCCCGTAAAAGCCTCTCGATACCCCTCTCGCACCTTATACTGCCGCGCATTCTGGTGTGGTTCATAAATCACCACCACCCCCTTCTTGCCAAGCCGCTCCGCTTCCTCCCTGGCCACCTCTATCGTCGCCTCTATCTCCTCTGGATGATGCGCATAATCCGAATACGCCCCGTCTGCCACACGTTCAAATCTCCTCCCCACCCCCGGAAAATCATTCATTACCTCTGTTATATCGGAGTTTTCATAGGCGCCTCCTTCCGCATTATCCTCAGCGTCACCCCTAGTATTACCCCCAGCACTACCATCAGCACCACCCCTGTCACTCCATTTCCCCTCCTCCTTCAACATCTCTATTACCGCTGCTGCCGCCAGCCCCGCATCATGCCGCCTCGCCGCCCCCGCCAGTTGCACCTCCACCCCTGGCGCTGCCTCTGTTATCACCTTTTCACTCTGCCCCTTAAACTGTTCAAATGCCGCCAAATAATCCTCTTCACTAGGGTAAATATCCGGATGGTCATAGCTCACCGCCGGTAGCACCGCCACCCACGGGTGAAATTTCAAAAAATTCCGGTCATATTCATCCGCCTCATACACAAAATACTTATCCCCAGAATGATATGCCCCCGAAGGCGCAAACCCCAGCGTCGTTCCCACAATATACGACACCGGTAGCCCCAGCTTCAAACTCGCCCACACGATCATCGCCGTCGTCGTAGTCTTACCGTGTGTCCCCGCCACCGCCACCATTTTTAACCCCAACTCAGACACCAGATACGCCGTCAAATCATCCCGCTTCGTGCACTTCACTCCCGCCTCTTTCGCCAACGCCAATTCAGCGTGCCCCTCCGGCAAAGCCGACGTATACGCAAACCAATCCACCCCCTCTGCCAGCTTCTCCCGCAAAAATCCCCCGTCCTGCTCCCCTATATACACCTCGCACCCCGCCTCCACCAGCTCCTCATAAATCGCCCCCTTAGCCAAATCCGACCCACACACCTCATGTCCCGCCGCTCGCGCCATCAAAGCCAACGGTCCCATCCCAGTACCAGCAATCCCCGATATATATAGTTTCATAAACCAATTATATCACACCGCACCGCAAAAACCACACCAATGCCGCACTCTAACGATTTGGCAACTCTTTCTTATCTCGGTGTACCTTGACCATAAATCTCAACGAAATCGCCATTAACAAAGCAAACACCACCACAAACACCCCCTCCAAAGTTGCGACGACCACAAACCCACCAACCGCACTCGGCTGCACTACCGAAGTTACCCCGAGCGGCGCCACATAGGTCGGATCAGACGGATCGTAAGCTATCTGTACGGCCCCCTCCTCACCTCTTTTAGCAAACTTCGAATCCTCCACCGCAAGATTCATCCCTACAAATTTCACATCAAATACCGAATCCTCCGAATCCCTATCCGCATGAAAAATCCTCACCATTGCCCCCTCACCAGCCGTCACTTGCACACCAGTATAAGCCAGATCTTCATCCTCCACCCCAGCATACACTTCCCCCATCTCATTTATTGCAAACCTACCCGTCGCCGCATTATGCACTCCCCCCATATCCACCACTAGCTCATCCCCTACATACACCCAAGTATCATCATCCGCCGTAATCTCAAATTCCTCATTTCCACTCGCAAGCACCGTAAATGGCACCGCAAAACTCATCGTAAACAAATGATTGTGCCTATCTTCACTTAGTTCACCCACATCATCCAAAGGGTAAAATTCACTTTTATAAAACGAAAATTCCGCCGCCGCCTCCCTGTACTCCAACTGCAATACTCCCGCATAGCTTGCACTCTGCCCCTCCACCTCGTTAAACCATTTTTCAAAATTATCACCTCTTATCCCCTTATTAGCTATCAGCTCCCCTCCCTCTAGCGCATCTGGCAAATATTCTTCATTCAAATAATAATCCACCAGCCCCTGTTCAATATCTTTATTATAATACTCACACTTCGTCCATTCAAACTGCCGCGCCGCCAAAGCTTCCTTCGCACCCGCATCGTACACATTTACACACTCATCCGCCTTCTGATCATAATACGTCACTGGCAACGACACTATCTTACCATCATCTAGCCCAGCACTTGCCAAAATCGCATCTGGCGTCCGCGCAATCGCCGCTTCCTTCACTTCCCCCACCGTATTTGACAACCCCAGCACCATCAACACCGTAGCAAAAGTAAACGCCACCAGCGCCACCCCTCCGATTATCTGAGATTTCTTATAAACTTTCTTCATATCAGCACATTTCCATTTTTAGTATAAGCCTTTTCATACAAAAAATCAACCCATATCTCACAATTCACCCCATTAATCCCATTATTTAGCTCCGCCACCTTCACTTTCAAGCTCCTTGGCTGATTCCCCTTCATCTCCGTCAGGATTAGCCCCATCAGTTATGCCCAAATGCTCATCCGACAACATCTCCGCCCCAAAAGGATTTTCATATGATTCTACCGCCTTCACCTCATTCTCTAAATTCCTCAGATATTCCTCCAACCCCGCCTTCGTCAACTCACCATTTTTCGCATAATCGTATTCTTCCTCAATCTTTTCTTCCTCCTCACCCACCTCTTCTTCATCTGGCAAAAACCCCGGACGTGACCGATCCAAGTAAATGTCCCCCGAATTATGATATATCGCCAAACTCACCCCAGTAGTCATTGTTGCTATTATTATCGACGCCACACCAAGGATCGTCAAGTTCCTTCCGCCTCGCGCCATCTTCTGTGCTTTCTGTTTTACTTTGTTCACAATTCCTCCGCCACCAACTTCTTAACCATTTTCACCTGCTCCGCCGTCAGCTCTCTAATCTTCACCACATCCTGTTCCACCACCTTCCGTTTTTTTCTCACACTCGTCAACTTCTCGTAAAAATTCTCCGGCTCCGCCTTACAGTTCATCGCCACTAATTCCTCCAGCCCCTTCTGGTAATTTACAAAATCTTCCGCAAATTTACCCCTAGTTGCAGCAAAGCTATTCTGATTCTCCACCAAGCCCACATTAGGCAAATTCGCCTCCACCAATTTCACATTCAGAGGCATCATGTATTTAGTCAAAATACTCTCGTAGTATCCTCCCAGATACACTCTCGTCCGCGAATCGCTTCGCTGCACCGTCCTAAGATCCGCCTTGATCGCTTCGCAGTGATCCACGATCGCACTCTTCTGTCCCTCAGAAATCGCCCCCACCGGCACCGCAAAACCGCCACAAAGTGCCAGACAAACACAAAAAACGATTTTCTTCATACCATTATTGTATCAAAAGAAACTAATTATTTCAATTTCTGAGCATTTTGCGAACCCAGTTAATTTTTACAACTTTTCCTCATGCGAGACAACACTAATTTGTCGAGCATTGAGCGAAACGTTGTAAAAATTAACATGGCGTGAAGCAGACCGCGAAGAAATTGAAATAATTAGTCTCTCTTTAGCATAACAGTAAACGCCTCTGAAGGTATATCAATTTTCCCAAATCGCTTCATCCGCGCTTTCCCCCGCTTCTGCTTTTCGAGCAACTTCGCCTTCCTGTCGCGGTCGCCCGTATGGATTTTCACCGTCACATCTTTCCGATACGCCCCGATTGTCTCCCTAGCAATTATCCTCGCCCCTATCGCCGCTTGCAGTGCCACTTCCCAGTTTTGCCGCGGAATCACCTCTTTCAGTTTTTTCGTCGTCTCTCGCCCTATCGCCTCCGCCTCTACTCTGTGGCACATCACCGAAAGCGCATCAATTCTAGAACCCCCCACCAGGAAATCCACCCTCACCAAATCTTCCGCCTTGTAACCATTCAGTTCATAATTAAATGACGCATAGCCCGACGTCGCCGACTTCAACTGGTCATAAAAATCCGTCAGCAAATTCGCCATCGGTGCCTCAAAATCAATCACCGCCCGATCCTCAATGTATGATAAATTCGTCTGATGCCCCCGTTTCTCGTTAATCAGGTTCAGCACATTCCCAATCATCGACTTTGGTAAAATAATCTCGCCCTTCACCCACAGCTCCCGTATTTCCTTAATTTCCGAAGCATCCGGCAAATCACTCGCCGATTTTATCTCAATCACCCCACCATTATTCATCACCACCTCATAATTCGTCGAGGGGTTCGTCACAATCAGGTCCAGCCCAAACTCCCGCTCCAGTCGTTCGCGAATTATATCCATGTGGAGCAGCCCAAGGAACCCAATCCTCAGACCAAATCCGAGCACCGGCGAATTCTCCGGCTCATACCTTAGCGCCGAGTCCGACAGCGCCAATTTCTCAATCGCCTCCTTCAAATCCTTATACTGATCATTACTCACCGGAAAAAACCCTGCATATACAAAAGGTAGTACATCCTTATACCCAGGCAACGGCTCCAATGCTGGCTCCTTCGCAAGCGTCACCGTATCACCCACCTTTGCTTCACGCGTAGTCTTCAGGTTCGTCACAATATAGCCAATTTCCCCTGTCTTTAACGAATCTCGCGGCGTCATCTTCGGCGTTAGCACCCCCACTTCGAGCGCCAACCCCTTTGTCCCCGCCGCCATCATCAATATCTCCGCATTCTTCTTAATCTCCCCCGAGAAAATCCGCACATACAACACCACCCCCCGGTAATCATCAAAATACGAATCAAATATCAACGCCTTGGTCTCATTCATATCTATACTATACCATAAATAATCGCTCAAGTACAGAGAAGATAATTAAACCCCGCTACATTTCCCACTACAATAATTCATAACTATCCCTGCTTGCCAAACTCAATCACACGGTGGTTTCTTAACTCTGACGCCCTCTCGGTAAACTCTATCACCTTACTAAATCCACTCAGCGCCGCAAATGGCGAGAACTGCCCCGCCCTATCCTCGCGCGACATCCTCGGATGGTTTTTTGGTTCATAGTGTGGATGATTAATTATTTCTTCGTATTTCATCCCCTGTGCCCTCCGATCTGTTGGTTTCGCTCCCGCCCCGTCGCCCCTTCCTCGTAATTTATGCCTCGGAGAATCGCATTCTTCCCATACCGCCTCTTAATTTTTAGCACCGCCTCGTTCATTTTTCTCTCTTTCCCCATTTTTTCCACCATATCCGCCTCTTCACCCTCACAAAACAACTCCAATTGTCGATTCTCCTCCACTGCCCCATCATCACTCACCACCCGATTCACACTAATCGTAATCCGCCTCACCATCAACTCCCGCCCCACCAGCTTATCAAACAGTTCCAGCACCGCACCCCTTATCATCTCCATCGACGACGTCTTCATCTTCAAGTTCTTCGTCCCATGCGCATGCTTCGGCACCTCCCTCCCATAGCGGTCCTCCGTCACCTCACCGTGATAACCGCCTAAACTCACCTTATCATACCCCACCGTCAGCACCACCTGGTCCGTCACCAACTTTTTCTCAAGTAACATCAAAGCCACCTCCTCCGCCATCTCCTGCACCACCACCCGCGCCTTTTTATATTCATACGGTTCCTTCAGCACCTGCCCCGAACTAAACGAATTACTTCTCGGCCGATAATTCTTAATATCCCGCATCTCGCACGGCTCATACCCCCACGCATGGTCAATCAAAAGCTCCGCATTTACCCCAAACAATCTATACAAAAAATCCTCGTCCCTCTCCGAACATAGCGCCACATCCCCCATCGTATAAATCCCGTACTTCGCTAGCCTCGCCGAAATCCCCTTACCCACCCGCCAAAAATCCGTAATCGGACGATACCCCCACAGTAGTTTCCGATAGCTCATCTCATCCAGCTCCGCCACCCTCGCACCATATTCATTCGGCTCCGCATGCTTCGCCAAAATATCCATCGCCACCTTCGCGAGATACAAATTCGTCCCCACCCCCGCCGTCGCCGTAATCCCCGTTTCCTCTAGCACTCTTTGCATAATTTTCTGTGCCAACTCCTTCGCCGTCACCCCATACATTTTCAGATACGGCGTCGCGTCAATAAACACCTCGTCAATCGAATACGCCTGAATATCCTCTGGCGCTACAAATTTAAGATAAATATTATAAATCCGCGCGCTATAACGCATATAATACGCCATCCTCGGCGTCGCCACAATATAATCAAGCGCCAAATCTGGCCTTGCCTCAAGTTCTTCGCCATCTACAGATTCGCCAGAGAGCTTCCTACCCCTCCCTCGTGCCCGATTGATCTCCTTCACCTTCTGCACCACCTCATAAAGCCTCGCCCTACCAGGTATTCCATATGCCTTCAAAGCTGGCGACACCGCTAGACATATCGTCTTTTCCGTACGCGTTTTATCTGCCACCACCAAATTCGTCGTCAGCGGGTCCAGCCCCCGTTCCACACACTCCACCGACGCATAAAACGATTTCAAATCAATCGCAATATAGGCCTTTTTCATAACACTCTTGGCTGAGGTCCTACTTCTATCACCGCATCAAGTATCTTATCTACCCCAAACCCAGTCTTCCCAGATGCTTCAATAATTCCCCCCCTAGAGCACCCCAACAAATTCATAATCTGTGCCGCCACCTTCTCCACATCCGCCGCTGGCAAATCAATCTTATTTATCACTGGAATAATCGTGAGATCCTGCTCAATTGCTAGGTACACATTCGTGAGCGTCTGCGCCTGTATGCCTTGCGTTGCATCTACCACCAGCACCGCCGACTCCACCGCCTGCAAAGACCGACTCACTTCGTACGAAAAATCCACATGCCCAGGCGTATCAATCAAATTCAGCGTATATCCCTTCCACTGCATCGTCACTGGCGCCAGCTTTATCGTAATACCTTTCTCGCGCTCTAGTTCCATTGAATCAAGCAGCTGCGACTTCATTTCACGCTTACTCACCGTCCCCGTGAGCTCCATCATCCGATCCGCAATCGTAGACTTCCCGTGGTCAATATGCGCAATAATACAAAAATTCCGTATCTTTTCCATTCCCTATATTATACCATATTTTCAATCTATTTCTTCGGCTTCGAGATATTCGCCCCACGCCCATATTCCGGTAAAATCTGCTTATGCTCCTGCCCATGATGGTCATAAAGAGTCGCACCCAGTTCGTGCGCCAACGCATTCACCACCGCCGCCCCTATTCTAAGACCCGTAAACGACCCCGGCCCCGCCATAAACTCAATCTCCGTAATGTCCTGCCAATCCGCCCCATTCTCCGCCAGTTTATCCCTAATATACCCCAGTAACTTCTCCGCCAAATCGTTCGCAAACACATACCGATATTCCTTATCGTCCAGCCTCAACACCGTCTCAGGCGTACTTGTGTCTAGATATAACCTCATAAAATCACCCCCCGCGTCCCGTCCTCATTATATTTAATCTCCACCCTCATCCGCTCCTCTGGCAAAATCTCCCCCACCGACTCCCCCCACTCAATCACCACTACATTTCGCTTATCTGCCAGATTTTCTTCCAAATCCTCCGCCATCAACCCAGGGTCATTCAACCGATAAAAATCATAATGCACCAATCTCCCCCCATCTGGCAACGCATACGCCTTCGATATCGTAAAACTCGGACTCGTCGCAGTCTCGGTCACCCCCAACCCCTCCGCCAGTCCCCTTACCAAAGTCGTCTTTCCCGCCCCCACGTCCCCGACCAACTCAATCACCGCTGGCCTTTTTATCCACCCAGCAAAAGATTTACCCAAATCCAGCATACTCTGTTCCGAATCAACCTTCATGCTCTAAATTATATCATAAATCAAAAATTTCCGGGAATTCACTTCTCGGAAATTTTTCACCCTAGTTTCTTTTACTGGACTTTCTTTACTAAAGAAAGTCCAATTGCTACTGTTCCACCCCCAGCATCGATAGCGACAGCTTCCCCTTCTGGTCAATCGCCACCAGCTTCACCTTTACTCGGTCACCCACATGCAGCACTTCCTCCACTTTCTTGAGTCGCTTCTTATCCGTAATCTGCGAAATATGGAGCATCCCATCCACCTCATTCAAGATATTCACAAACGCCCCAAAGTCCTTAATAGACACCACCGTCCCCTCATACACCTTCCCCACCTCTGGCTCCTCCGTCAAACTCCGAATCCATTCCACCGCTCGCGCGATCTTCTCTGGATCACTCCCCGCCACCGTCACCAGCCCGTCTTCTTCAATATTCACTTCTGCGCCAGTCTCTGAAGTAATCTTATTAATTGTCTCACCGCCCTTACCAATCACCGCGCCAATCTTATCCTTCGAAATCATCAGCTTCTCAATCCTCGGCGCATACTCGCTTATCTTCTCCCGTGGCGCCCCTATTACCTCACAAATATGATCCAGGATAAACATCCGCCCTGCATGCGACTGCTTTATCGCCTTCTCCAAAATCTCCACCGGCAAACCATGCACCTTCATATCCATTTGCAGCGCCGTCACCCCCTCCGTCGTCCCCGTCACCTTGAAATCCATATCGCCCGCAAAATCCTCCGCATCCATGAGGTCTGTCAATACATACGCCTTATCAATATCTTCCGCCTCAATCGGCGTACCCTTCTCTACATCTACCATTAGCCCCATCGCCACCCCTGATACTGGTCGTTTCAAAGGCACCCCCGCATCCATCAAAGCCATACATGACGAGCACGTCGCCGCCATCGAAGTCGAACCATTCTGCGACATAATCTCCGTCACGCTCCTAATCGCATAGGGGAACTCCTCCTCATCAGGCAACACTGGAATCAAAGCCCTTTCCGCCAAATACCCATGCCCAATCTCACGTCGCCCCGGCGAACCCATCCGCCCTGGCTCCCCCACCGTATAAGACGGCGCATTATAGTGGTGCATGTAGCGCCTCTTACCGTCTGTCACCTCCATCGTATCCACATCTTGACAATACGACAAAGGCGCCAGCGTCACAATATTCATCGCCTGTGTCACCCCCCTCGTAAATAGCGACGACCCGTGCACTCGTGGCAAAATCGACACCTGCGACGACAAAGGCCGTACTTCATCCAACTTCCGCCCATCTGGCCGCACCCCCTCCTCAATAATACCTCGCCTTACCTCTTTAAACACCGCCAGCTCAAACGCCTGATCATACACATCCCGCAAATTCTCATCATACCACTCCACCTTCTCATTGTCCGTCTCGCCTTCACCCTTAGCAAGCGCAAACTCATCATGCATCGCATATTTCAAATCGTCCAAAATCTGCGCCCGCTCCATCACGTTACCGCGAATCTTCGAGCCAAACTTACCTGAAGTCCACTCCGCTACCTCTTTAATTACTTCCTCCGTCGGCAAAACCAACTCATACTCCTGCGGAGCCGCATTCACCTGCTTGCTTAGCTCTCTCTGCAAATCCAACACTGGCTGCACCTTGTCCACCGCCCAGTGCATCGCCTCAATAATCGTATCCTCTGGCACCTCTTTCGCACCAGCTTCCACCATCATCACTTTACCGTCTTTACACGCCACCACCAGATCAAGCGGCGACATCTCCCGCTCTGCCGGCGACAAAAATCCCTTAAACTCACCCCCAATCCGTCCAATCCGAATCCCCGCCACTGGCCCATCAAACGGCACCCCCGCATTCATCAAAGCCGACGACGCCGCTATCATCGCCACACAGTCCGGTCGAAAACTCGGGTCCATCGACAGCACCGTACACACCACTTGCACCTCCTGCCGATACCCCTTCGGAAACAGTGGCCGAATTGGTCGGTCAATCAGCCGCCCCACCAACACCGCCTCATCCGCTGGCTTCCCCTCACGCTTGATAAACCTAGACCCCGAAATCTTCCCCGCCGCATACCATTTCTCTTCATAATCAATGCTCAAAGGGAAGAAATCCTGCACCACTGGCTTCGTCCCCACCACGACCGACCCCAACACTACCGTGTCGCCATAAGTCACAAGCACCGACGAAGTCGTCCGAAACCCTACCCTATTTACCTCAAGCGTCAGCTCCCTCCCCAGCCACTCGGTCGAAACCCGCACCGTTTTCTTACCATTAGGGTTAATAATTTCCATAAAAATGTCCTTTCCCGGGAAAACCTCAGATATGAGCCCGCTGCAACCAGGATCAACTTCAACCAAACCCCCGTTGTGCCCAGCGACCTCATATCTGCCGTCTTCCCTATTGTTAATTATACTATTTTTCATTATATCAAAGGTTGACTTTTTTGCCAACTTGTGATATAATTAAACACGAGGGGTTGATTTTGTGTTAATATAATCAACCACCCCTAGAAACTTAGAGAGGAGACGTAAAATGGATTTTGATCAAATCTTCCAATTTACCGAACAATCGAGCGACTCAATGGGGTTGATTGTCATCGAAGACATCTTCTTCCCCCATCAGTTTTTCGACCCACTAGCAAAGCTGTGGGCCACCGTTCGCAAAGAAGCACGGAAGAAATACAAAGTGGACATCGCTGGTGCATTCTCTTATGATGACGTAGCCAGGAAGATCACCTGCAATTTCTTTCTTAACTACAGCATCATTGAGTTTTCCAACACAACACCCGAGGAATATCGAAAGAAGTTCGAAGCCAGTTTCAACAAAATCGCCGACGGCTTCGAAGCCGTCATTCGGCTCTTCATTGAAGACGGCGCCTACGCCGAATATCTCGAACTGACTAACAAGGCAATTGACGATCACGCAGTCACCAAAGCCGACTTCGATCGGTTGTTCAATGTGTTCTTAAAAGATCTCGGCATTCGCCAGATGTGACAGAACACAAACATTCGCTTTTACCCCGCGGGTCTTGAGTAATCCCGCAAGGGTTGCCATCTCTCACCCCCTAGCCCTATAGTAGGGCAAACCCCGCTCGATTCGCGAGCGGGGTTTTTAAAGCAGATTGCCGAGAGATTGCTCTCTAGTTATTTCCTAAGTCCAAGTGTCTTAATGGTTTTCTTATACAGCTCAAAATCGGTCGTTTCAAGATACTTCAGCAGCTTCTTCCGCTTACCTACCATCTGCATTAAACCTCTTTTGGCCATAAAGTCATGTTTATTATTCTTCACATGCTCCGTCACCTCTTTGATGCGAGCCGTCAGAATAGCCACTTGAACTTCAGGAGAACCAACGTCGTTCTTGCTCCGAGCCACGCTGGCAATAGCCTTAGTTTTATTCTCTTTTGTTATCATAGTAATCTTATTATATCATACCCCTATTAAAAAGTAAACACTTGTTTTCCACCCCAGTTTATAGTAATATAATTGCAGGGATTGGCGAAATTTAAATATTAGGTGACAGATGAAAGGAGGAGATATGGAAGATCTTGATCTTGACTACATTATCGTAAAATTCAAGAAAAAGAAAACTCTTCGCCACAATGACGAAGAGAATTCCTAAACTCTAAATAGATTCTAGCACACAATTTTAAAAATTGCAACTACCCTCATTCTACATGATTTTAGCTGCATCGTCAATCCCTTTTATGTTAAATTATGAATGAAAATCAGATTATTCTAATCGACAAACCCGCCGGTATTTCCAGCTTCGGCGTCGTCGCCAAAGTCCGCGGCTACCTCAAACAAC
The DNA here is from genome assembly GCA_017510075.1 of Candidatus Saccharimonadota bacterium. Classification (GTDB taxonomy): domain Bacteria; phylum Patescibacteriota; class Saccharimonadia; order Saccharimonadales; family Saccharimonadaceae; genus Nanosyncoccus. The sequence goes on from JAFWNY010000007.1 coordinate 14,843, forward strand.
AATTTGGCCACAAAGTCAAAGTCGGGCACACCGGCACCCTCGACCCCTTCGCCACAGGGCTACTCATTTTGCTCTCCGGCAAAATGACCAAAAAGTCCAACGAATTCTTAAAAAAAGACAAAGTCTACGAAGCCACCCTGAAACTCGGCTACACCTCCACCACCGGCGACCCTGAGGGGGAGATAGAAGAATATGTAAGACAAGCTCAATATCGTTTCATTGAGGACCCTTTGCGAAGAACGGCGAGCAACGGAGCGACTGAGCCCCGTGACGACGGGCGCGAAGGAGCGCGTCCGAAATGGAATGATATTGAGCTTGTCATCCAGCATCTCATCGGTAAAATCACCCAAACTCCCCCTCGCTTTAGCGCCATCAAGATTAACGGCCAGCGCGCCTACAAACTCGCCCGACAAAACAAAGATTTCGACATCCCATCAAGACAGGTCGAAATCTACAGCATCGACATCCTCGAATATAACTACCCAGAACTCACCATCCGCGTCCACTGCAGCTCCGGCACCTACATCCGCACCCTCGCCGAAGACATCGGCAAGGCCCTCGGCACTGGCGCCTACCTCACCGCCCTCCGCCGCACTAAAATCGGCAGCTATCAAGTCGCAGACGCTACCCCACTTTCCGACTTTGTGCTATAATTAGGTTATGTTAATATACACCAGTAAACTCACGGGCACCCCAGTTCTCAGCATGCAAGCCGCCGGGCCTATTGGCTATATTAGCAGAGCCATCGTCGACCCCGACGGCCTCAAGATCATCGCTTTTGTCCTCAATGGCCCCAGCAGATCCGCCAACCTCCTCCCTGTCCAGTCCATCCGCGAATACTCCGAGCTCGGCATGGTCATCGATAGCATCGACGAGCTCGTCGGCCCCGACGACGTCATCAGATTACAAAAAGTCCTCGCCCTCAATTTCGACCTCCTCACCCTCAAAGTCGTCACCAAAAAAGGCAGCAAACTCGGCAAAATTATCGACTACACCGTCACCTCCGAGGATTTTGTCGTCCAGCAGCTCATCGTCAAGCGCCCCACCCTCAAGTCCTTCACTGACCCCGAACTCATCATCCCCCGCCGCGAAATCATCGAAGTCACCGACTACAAAGTCATTGTAAGAGACGAAGAAAAAACCATCCGCGCCCGCGCCGAGAAGGAAGATTTCATCCCCAATTTCGTCAACCCTTTCCGCAAAACCACCACCGCCCAAGCCAAAGAACTCAAGGATTCCGACTAACCCCTAGCTTCTCCCACTCTCTTCCACCAACTCCCGCACCAAATCATACGAAAACCCTTGCCGGCAAAGATACGCCATAAGCCGTTCATCGTCGTATTTCCCCCGTTTTTTCGCTATCATTTTCAAAATCTCCTCCCTATCATCCCGCCCTTCCAGCACCTCGCCGATGATCTCACGCGACACCCCCTTTTTTATCAGCTCCATCTCCAACCGCTTCCGCGAAACACCCTTTTTCACAAACCTATTCTCCACCCAAAACTCCGCAAACCTCCGATCATCCACATAGCCGCGCTCGATGAGCCGCTGGACTATTCTTTGCGAAAGCTCCGATGGGGTTTCTGAGGGATCTTTCGGAGGCTGCTGCCGAGAATGAAGGCGCGCGTCGCCCGTAAAGACGGGCCGACGCGACGCCGTGCCCGAAGAAGCCCCATGGAGCTTTCGCCATAAATAATCCCGTATCTCCCTCTCCGAATGTGGCCTCGTCAAAGCCTTCTCCAGCGCCCTCTGATAAAGCTTCCCAAACTCGCTCGCCTTCTTCAACTCCGCTAATTCCTCCTCCGACAACACTCGCCCCATTTTAACACCGAGATCCACCACCTGCGCCACATCCAGCGAGAACGAAAACGCACCATTCACAAACACATTCACCCGCTCCGGATTCTTCACCCCAGCCTTCAATTCCGTTACACGCAAAACCTCCCCACCCTTTTCTACGTCATCTTTTAATCTATATATTTCCACGAGAGCGCCTAATTTGCAGCCTTAGCCCGCACCTGCTTCTCTATCTCCTCCATCAACTCCGGCTTCTCGCGGAACAATTTCTTCACCGCTTCGCGCCCCTGCCCCAGCGTCTCACCATTGTACTTAATAAACGCCCCCGCCTTCTCCAGCACCCCATACGACACCCCGAGATCCAGCACATCTCCCGGCTTCGAAATCCCCTCATTATACATAATATCAAACTCCGCCGTCCTAAATGGCGCCGCAATCTTATTTTTCACCACCTTAATCTTCGTCCGATTCCCCGCAATATTTTCCCCATCTTTAATCTGCCCAATCCGCCGAATATCCACCCTCACCGAAGCATAAAACTTCAACGCATTCCCACCCGTCGTCGTTTCCGGATTCCCGAACATCACCCCTATCTTCATCCGAATCTGGTTGATAAATATCACCGTCGCCCGCGATTTCGAGATAATCCCCGTCAGCTTCCGCATCGCCTGCGACATCAGCCGCGCTTGCAGCCCCATCTGCGCATCACCCATGTCGCCATCAATCTCTGCCTGCGGCACCAGCGCCGCTACGGAGTCAACTACAATCAAATCCACCGCATTAGACCGCACCAACGTCTCACATATTTCGAGCGCCTGCTCCCCATTATCCGGCTGCGAAATCAACAAATTCCCCGTATCCACCCCTATTTTCTTCGCATAAGCCGGGTCCAGAGCATGCTCCGCATCAATAAACGCTGCCTGCCCACCTTGCTTCTGAATCTCCGCAATCGCGTGCAAAGCCAAAGTCGTTTTACCCGACGATTCCGGCCCGTAAATCTCAATAATCCGCCCCTTTGGCCATCCACCCCCCAGCGCCAAATCCAAACTTAAAGACCCACTCGGCAACAGCTCCACATCCATCTTCGGCGTCTCCCCCAGTTTCATAATCGCCCCATCTCCAAACTGCTTCGTAATCTGCGCCATCGCCAGCTTCAACGCCTCACTCTTGCCATCGTCGACTTTCACTGCTTTATCTTTTTTATTCTCCACCACATCCTTTTTTGTCATAATAGTATTACCTTTCTATTGACAATTATACATCATTTTATATAATGAAGGTAGGGTTGACTTCTACAATCTTGTATGGTAGAATCAAGTTTATAGACTACTGAGAAATCTTCTGCTTATCTGCGGAAGATTTCTTTTTGAGTTTAACTTTGACTATTATATAATCAAGATCTAGCTCTTCCATAGTCCTCCTTTCTCCTTACCATGTTTATAAACTACGCCAACCCACCTTCGCCCCTCTATATAGCATAATGCAAAACAAAAATCAACCCCCCACGGCACCACCCCTGTCAAAACCCCAAATCCAGTTCCCATAAATCTCATTTTATGCTAAAATAGTACCATGCGAATTAGCGAAAATATCTTAATTTCCAGCCTCACTACCATGCGCCTCGGCGGTCCCGCCAAGTACGTCATCGAGATCGAGCAACCCGCCGAAATCCCCGAGGCCTACAATTTCGCCGCTCAGCAAAACCTCCCGGTATTCATCCTCGGCTACGGCGCTAACGTCATCGGTCACGACGACGGTTTCAACGGCGTCATCCTCATTAATCGCATGCGCGGAATTGAAATTGTGACGGGTGGCCAAATTAAGATAATGGGTGGCGAATACTGGGACGACGTCGTCTCCTACACCTGCGAGCGCGGCCTTACCGGTATCGAGGCTCTCAGTAAAATCCCCGGCTACGCCGCCGCCGCCCCAGTACAGAACATCGGCGCCTACGGCCAAGACATCTCCCAGACCTTCGTCTCCGCCGACGTCTATGACAGCGCCGCCGGCACTTTCAAAACCCTTGGTAGGCAAGATCTCAATTTCTCCTACCGCAAGTCCGCCCTCAACACCACCGCCAAAGGCCGCTTTTTCGTCATCTCTATCACCCTCGCGCTAAAACACGGCCAAATGCCCCGCCCCTTCTACAATTCCATCGAGCGCCACATCGAAGAGCACGCCATTACCGACTTCAGCCCTCAGTCCATCCGCACCATCGTATCAGCAATCCGCGCTGCCAAGCTCCCCGACCCCCGCGAGAAAGCCTCTGCCGGCTCCTTCTTCAAAAACATCTACCTCACCGCCGCCGAAGCCGATTTCGCCGAGTCCAAAGGTTACCCCGTCCACCGCGGCCAAGATGGCAACAAAATCAACTCCGGTTGGCTCATTGAACAAGCCGGCTTCAAGGGCGCCCTCCTCCACGGCATCCGCGTCAGCCCCACCGCCGCCCTCGTCCTCATCAACGAATCCGCCACTTCCTACGCCGACCTCGCCGCCGCCCGCTCCGAGATCGTCACCAAAGTCTACGACAAATTCGGTTACTGGCTCGAACAGGAACCTGTGGAGATTACCAACAAATGAAGATTTTGAATGGCCGCGAGCTCGCCGGCTTTATCAAAGAGCGCCAGTCCCACCAAGTCGCCAGCCTGAAGTCCTCCGGCATCACCCCTAAGCTCCTCATCCTCCGCGACAGCGACGACCCTGTCATTATGAAATATGTTAATCTTAAAAAACGCTATGGCGAAGATATTGGTGTTGACGTCATCGAATTCGACGCGGATTCTTTTTCGAGGACATGCGCAGTTATGACGAGCACACAAGCGAGCGAGCCCTGTAACGACAGGCGCGAACGAGCGGTCCGAGAAAAAGTAATCCAGTCGAATTCCGATCCCAATATTCATGGCATCATCATCCAGCTCCCCTTGACCGACAAGGCCAAGACCGACGAACTCTGCAACCTCATCACCCCCGAGAAAGACGTCGACGGCCTCGGACAAAACGCCGCCTACGACTCCGCCACCGCCACCGCCATTCTCTGGCTCCTCGCCGGCTACGACATCCCCCTACAAAACCACAAAATCGCCCTCGTCGGCCGCGGCAAGCTCGTCGGCGCCCCCCTTTACAAGATGCTCACCGCTTCTAGTTACGATGTCACCCTCTTCCATCGTGGCGACGACTTGACAAAACTCATCAACTTTGATATAATCATAAGCGCTACCGGCACCCCCGGTCTGATTCTTGATTCCTACGTCAAACCCGGCGCAACCATAGTCGACGCCGGCACCGCCAGCGAAGGTGGCGTCTTAAAAGGCGACGTCGCCGACAGCATCCGCGCCCGCACCGACCTCGCCGCCATCACCCCCACAATCGGCGGCGTCGGACCCCTCACCATCACCTGCCTCTTTGACCACCTCCTCCAAGCCGCCACCAGCCCCCACGCTTAACCCCCCTCCCCGACCATACTCTCCAAATAGATCACCCTCCCCATCCCTTGCACAGGGTTCGCTTCTTTGGACTCTGGCACCTTCGTTCGGGTAGAACCCTCACTCAGGAACGGGATGGGATTAGTGTTTGCCTTCGGCAAGGTATCTGGAACTTAAGGTACAATCGTTCTATCTTACTGCACTACCCACGGGTCGGTCGCGGTACCACTACCACTGGCTGGGGTAGTCCCAGAGGTGAGGGAAATGGCCGGGCGCACGCCATACGCGTAGCCCACGCGGTTGCCGCCGAGGTAGCCGCTCGAGATCAGGAAGAAGCCGCTCGCATAACCGTCCCAGTTGCGGTAATACGGGGAGAGCAACCAGAAGATCGAACCGGAGCGCAAGTAACTGTTGGAATTGTAGCCAGAACCTTGTGTAGCGGTAGAACGACCAGAACCTGCGAATTGCATTTCATCTGTGGTAAGAAGTGCTACAGGTTTGCTAAGTTGTTTGTTACCATTACTTGCACTGGAAGTAGTATATAGATCTACGGTAGCTCTTGGGCAAGTAAGGGTAGGCGTATCTGAAGCGGTTACATTTCTAACGTAGGGACCGAAATAGTACTCAGTCATACTACTAGTACCATATGGCACTATAGTAGTAGAATCAGCTATCAAGCTAGTTGAAGATGAGCTGGTACGGATA
>JAFWNY010000008.1 GCA_017510075.1 Candidatus Saccharimonadota bacterium
ACATTCAGGGTCCCGCTCATGAGTATGGAATCGACAACCTCGCTAGCCATACCAATTCCGAGCGCAAAGGATGCCTCCCAAGGGAAACGTACGCCCTGAAAGTCCAATTCGGAGTCAATGACATTAAGCTCTAAATCCGATTCATTTTCGGACTTTATATTTGCATGTGATTTTTTATTAAATTTAAAGATACTCATTATTTTTCTCCTTTAAAACTATCCCAATTAATTTCGCGCGGCAGCTCGGATATTTCTTTGGCGAGTTTTGCTGAGTCGTCGTAGATTCTTGCTTCATCGGAGCTGAAATGGGTTTTGGGGTCTAGAATTATAGCCTTACGACGCATCCTGTGCTCAACTTCGCGGATTTGTTCGATCAAATCTTTGTAGTCTGTAAATTCCGCCTCAAGTTCGCCGAGTCCTTCAGCATATAAGCCATCAATCACATTTTGCTTTTTGGCGTAATAATTGTCTATGCTAAGATTGTTCTTGTTAAATTTTGCATTAATATATTTACGACAATAGAAGAGTGTCTGCGGTTTAGCGGTCTGATCCGCATCTGGTGTTTTTTGAATGGTCTCATCTTGCAAGCGCTCCAATTCCTGAATGGCTTCCTTCTGTAAAGAGTCTAGCTCTTCTTTAGAAATTACTTCATTCGGCAAGGCATCTAAATCTCGCCAATCTTGTTCTTCGCTTTTGCGAAATATATCTAAGATACTCATGTTATTTCTCCCTTTCTAATGATTTATTTTCCCAGCAAACATCGTCGACCATGTCTAGCACTTCAAATCTTAATCCATTGACGCGGTTGATTTTTTTGACCGCTGATTCGGTGTATTTGGTATAGCGATTGTAGAATATCTTCTTAACGCGATAGACGGTATTTTTATACTCCTTGAGAATGGCCGCCTTTTCTTGCTCTCTTTTTTCGAGGTCATGCTCTGCTTCATTTTTGGTTTTCTCTAAGCTATTAATTTTCTTGATTTCCGCATCGCGTTTGCACATTTGCTGATATTTTTCATCGTAGGATTTGGCAGATTTGAGAAGCTCCTCAATATTTTTCTTGATATTAGTCTCATTTATTAAATCAATATTGGCATTTGAAACAGCTTCTTTAGCAGTGATGATTTCGTCATTCTTAGCTGATACTGCGCTTGCAAAATCTTGGTGAATATTGCTTAAAAGCAAGCTTCTTTGATCAATCAGCTCTCGCATATAACGCGTGTCGGCATGAAAGTTCCAGCGTCCGTCGGCTTCGATATTTTCTGGCTTGATACGCCAATCGGCGATTTTGTATTGCTTGGCGAAGCGTTGGAGAATTTTGCGCTGATCGACTTTTCCGGTGATTTTATCGCGCCAAGACTTATAATAGGCTGTTTTTATCTCCGATTCACCGATATGGGCAACGAACACGATGATCGGAAATGCAACTAACGGCAATATGGCGAGCCAAGCATTGACCTGCTTGAAGAAACCCACGCTTGGCATTGTATTCCCAATAATGGCCGATATTATGATTGCAATAGATGTAGCAAAGAAAGTGTTAAAACCGTGTTCGTGCTCGATAAAGCCCTGGTAAACTTTGGACATACTACCCTCCAACTACTCTGATTATGACGGTGCGGCGTTCAGAATCTGGTAGGCTGCTATTGCAAGAATAGGCTTCATTGTCGTTCTCTGGAGGCGAGCCGGCCTCACCGCCAACCTCAATGAGGTCAGCTGGTACGCCGAGATCAACTAGGGTATTTTTAATAACAACTGCTCGTTTCTGCCCCAAAGTAGAGCCTGGAGCACAATAGGCAATGTACCCGGTTAGTTTGAGCTTAATATTGTTACTGGCGTTGAATTTACGAGCAAAAGATTTAAGCTTCTGGCTAGTCTCATCTGAATTAAGCAGCTCATCACTGTTACCTTTAAACTTCCCGATAGACTCATTGACACTAACCGTATCTCCTGGCTGCAAGGCACTAGCAAAGGTAGGTTGAACCGTATAGTCGGTGTCAACTGACTTCGCGTTGGTTGACTGTTCATTATAGTTTTTGAGATTAGCATTCTTCGCACCAAGGTAAGAAAATAGGCTTTGATATATTCCTTGAGTAGTGTTACGCTCATCGTTCATGGAAGGCTGTGGCGCTACTACATTACCTAAATTGTACCAGTAAACGGCGACGTTTTTGAGATCTTGGGATTCCACTCTGCGGTCTTGTTCTAAGATGCTGATGATGTTCGTAGGATCGTCTTTGTATCGTTCGATGATTTCGTCATGAGCAAAATCCAGTACGCCTGAGTCGCTATAGCCAGAACCTACCACCAAGATGACCGGATGCTCCGAGGAGCTGGAGATTAAATTCTTGGCTTCCATGATGCCGCCAACATAGTCGGCGCCGGCTTCAGTAGCTGGTTCCTTAATGGCCTTGTTGACACTTTTGGCGAGTTTTGACAGGTTGTTATTGGAAGCATCCACATTCTTGCCTGGTCGATAGTCGGCATTATAGTCAATGGAATGATTGTCGCCAGAAGCGGAGACGATGGAAATATCTGGGTTCGTACCTGACTCTGTATTATAAAACACGTCGTGCAAGATTGTCGCCATGGTTTCGTCATTTTGAAAATCAATTTCTGGAGCCGGGGTATTTTGGGTATTGCCAGTGACAATGACAAGTTGGTCATAATCATAGTTGGATGTTAAGCAATAACCGCCTCTTTCTGTATCAACGCCATAACCGTGACAAATATCATTTGCGCCGTTATCTATTAATTTACTAATGCCGATAATGGCTAAAATTGCCAAAAGTATACCGCCTAAGGCGCCAAAGATAGCGGTTGTATTAATTTTTGATCTACGTCTCCTACGTGACATTTTATGCTCCTTTAATTAGATAATAAAAATGGCAACTTCCATGGGTTGCCTCCGTTAAGTTAATATTAGTTATCAGTTTCTAGAGTCTTGGTTTCACCACCCTATATGACCTGATTATGTCTTAATTATATCACACTTTCCGAATAAAGTCAAGCATTTTGAAACCTTTTGTGGTTTTTGGCGAATTATAGAATCGCTGTCGGGTCTGGTTAGGCCCATTTGGCGAGGCGGGCGTGCTCAGGGGAATCTGGTGGGTAAGAGTCGAGGATGTCCTCGATGTAGGTCTTGCCGCTTACGATGTTGAGGGTGGCGACGTCGGGCATGGAGGTGAGAAGGCGGATGATGGCTTCGTCGGTCTCGACATTGGTCATGGACCTTTTGGGATCGGTGGCGTGCGAGTGGACGCGGAGCTCCTTATAGACGAAGCGCTTGATGCCGGCTTGGAGGCAGTATTTGAGACAGTTCTCACAAGTGGCGACGCGGTTGTAGACGGTGCAGCCGGTGAGATCGCGGCGGGCAAAAATTAGGGCGTTCATTTCAGAATGGATGGCAAAGTAGTATTTCATCGGGCGCTCGGACAGGGTCATTTTAGACTCGTCGGCGCCTTGAAGCATACCATTGTAGCCAAGCGACACCACGCGCTTGTTTTCATCTACGATGACGCAGCCCATTTTGCTGGATGGATCTTTGCTTTTAAGCGCGACCGTTTCGGCGATTTTCATGAAATATTCGTCCCATTCGTGTTGTTTTTGATCCATATTACCTCCAATTTACCCCTATTATAACACAAAATGCCCGTGGGGGGTTGATTTTTGAGACGAAATGTGACTATAATGCCACATCATAATAAAAGGGAGTAACTATGTCCAAAAAATTACAACATAAAATCATTAAAATTCGTGGGCGAAGTGGGCAAAATAGGCGTGGGCGGGGGCGAGTGAAAATACGATACTTAGTGGTGGCGGGGGCGTTAATGGGTGCGGTGGGAATACCGCGGGTAGTGGAGGCGGACGCGGCAAGTTGCCCAGATGTAAGGGTGGTGTTTGCGAGAGGGTCGGGCGGGGAGAGGTGGCGCACGGATGATTATCAGGCGTTCAAAGAGGGGATTGAAGGTAAATTAGCAACGACTAGCTTAAAATATGAGTTTATTGACTTGGATTATCCGGCGGTGGGCGTAGGAATAGATCATCTGGAAACGACGGTGGGAGCGTTTTTTGGGAGTGGGAACGCTTATGAATTTGGCGCCAGCGTGAATACTGGGGTGCGGAATTTGGTGGCGCTGGTGAATGGGGCAAGTTGCCCGGGGACGAAGTATGTGATAGGTGGGTATTCGCAAGGGGCGATGGTGGTGTCGAAGGCGCTGGGCGGGTTGCGGGCGGATAGGGTGGTTTACGCGGCGACTTTTGGTGACCCGAAGTTGTATTTGCCGGAGGGAAAGGGGATGATGCCGGCGGCATGCAAGGGCGAGAATCTGTCGGACTACCGGATGTATGTGCCGGATTGCCAGGCATATAAAGGGCTGCTCGGGGCGTACATTCCGTACGAACCGGAGGCTTTGGTGGGGAAGGTGGGGACGTGGTGCAATAGGGGTGATATTTTCTGTAGTTCGCACCTCAATATCAGCGACCATTTGGCGTATGTGTCGGAAAACTTGTACGAGGATGCGTCGCGGGTAATTTTTGATAAGGTGTGTAGGACTTTTGGGGTGGAGAATCAAGTGTCGTCTCCGCATGATACGGCGATCTTGATTGATTCGACGGGGTCGATGGCGGGGATGATTGACTCGTATAAGGCGGAGGCGCTGAGATTGGCGCGTGAAACGTTGGCGGCGGATGGCCGGGTGGCGCTCTATGATTATCGGGATTATCAGGAGGGGTATGAGGCGCGGCAGCGATGCACGTTTGAAACTTGTACGCTCGAGACATTTCGGGCGGGATTAGACGAAATTCGGGCGAATGGCGGAGGTGATACGAATGAGTCTCTGCTGGCGTCGTCGCTGCATATGATGCAGGAACTGAGTTGGAAGCGGGGCGCGACGAAATCGGTGGTAGTGCTGACGGATGCGGGGTATCACAACCCAGATTACGACGTTGGCGGGACGACGCAGCTTGATGTAGTGGCGCTAAGTAAGCGGATAGATCCGGTGAATTTCTATGTGATTACGAATGCGGAATATGGTGCGGAATATGAGGAGTTGGCGGCGGCGACTGGCGGTCGGGTGGTGACGGAGCTTGATGAGCTGAGTTTGCTGACGGATTATATCATGGAGAGGTATGATTCGCTGCCGAAGGTGGAGGAAGATGCTACTGCGGTCGAGCTGCCGACGGTGACGGTGGACGGAGTGTCGTATAATGAGGACGGGGCGACGGTGGAATTTATTGTAAACGGCGGGGATCGGGTGATGGTAGTGCTGGATGATTATGTGCTAGGGGTGGTGGAGGCTTCTGATGGGGTAGGCACTGCGACGGTGGAAGGGCTGGATGCTGAGGCCGAGAATATGCTGATGCTGGTGCCGTTAGGGGATGATATACGAGGTGAGGTAGTGGAGGTGAGACTGGGTGGCGGCTCGAACGGTGGGCTTGGTGGGATTGACGGGATTGGCGGCGAAGTTATAACTGATGGAGACTTTGTGGTCGGCGACATCCTTATCCCCAAGGCGCCGAATACTGGGAAGCGCTAGGTGGAGGAAAGGTGATAGTGGGGGGCGTAGGGGCATTTGTAGGGCCTCAATGGGGATGATAAGTGATGGTCGTAGGCGGCGACCTTGGCGGCGAGCTCGGCTTCCTCCAAAGTGTCGTAGATAATCTTATGGGTGTCGCCCACCCAGCAGCGGGGCGGGTCGTAGGATTGACTTGGATTTAAGTGTTTGTGTCGGTTGGCCATATTTTATTATTATAGCACTAAGTGGCGGAAAAGTCAAGGTTGACAGGGGTGGGTTGCTCTGCCGCCCCCTGTTCCACCCCTATTACTCGCCATGGACGCAGCGGACGGAGAGCCCGTACCTGCGATAGCTGCTATTGGCCGAATAGACGCGCCCTGATTTGAAGTTTAGGAAGTAGGCGGTCGCACTGGAGTACGCCGTAGACGACCAGTAGTAGCCGTACGAGCCGCCATCGTTGAACGAGCCCTCGAAGTAGAGGCCGGCGAGCAGGAAGTTAGGGGTGGTACCAGGACCAGCGTTGTTGTAGAAGTTTGTGTCTGAGTTATTATAGTAGCTACTTTCTAGGTTAGCACCATAAGCAGTAGCAAGGGCATACCAGTCACCAGTTTTCCAGTTAGAACTGGTTGTAGCAATTGCGTTGCTGGTAGTAGAGGTTGGTAGTCTCCAGCCTTTGGGGCAAATGGAGTAAGCAGCATTGTAACCATTGGTGGTGACAGAAGAGCCACTAGAGTTCTTACCACCTGCGGTAGCAGCTAGCCAGGAATAGTAGGAGTTACACGGGGTACTACTATTACAGGTGGTAGTGTTATTGCCTGTATTGAATACATAAGCAGTATAATCGCTTGAGAACTGACCAGACTGAACGGCAGTGCCACTACTAATGGTGGTGGAGGCAGGGAGGGTGTAATAGTTAGTGCTTGGTACATCAGACTTATCGGAAGAGAGGACTGTACCACCAGCGAGATTAAGATTGGTGATCATCCAACATTTACCATCCGCAAGCTTGGCAACATTATAGCTTTGTTCATCGCGGGAATCTTTGAGGCTATAGACTTGTCCAGTTGTGAGAGTGTCTGGGCAGCTACCAACTTCTTGCATGTAGGTAGCATTGGCGATAGTCTTTGGTTCACTCCACATGGCATATAACGTAGGCGTAGCACTAGCCGTAT
>JAFWNY010000009.1 GCA_017510075.1 Candidatus Saccharimonadota bacterium
CGCCAAAATCTCCGCCCCAAATGCATGATACGTCCCAATATTTACCTTGAGAGCATCCTTCCCAATAATCGTCTTCAGCCGCTCCCGCATATTCGCCGCCCCTGTTTCCGTAAACGTCAAGCAAAGGATATTCTCCGGATTGGTATCGGTATTCTCCAAAATATACGCCACCTTGTGCGACAACAGCTGCGTTTTACCCGTCCCTGGCCCCGCTAACACCAGCAACGGCCCCGCCAGATATTCTACCGCTTTTTTCTGATTTGCATTTAGTCCCATCTTGTCTCCATTTTATTTAAGCGCCTAGCAAAGCTCCGCATCTACCCCTGTTCCAGATAGTCCAGCTCTAGCATCTTCCTAAGGATCTGCGCCGAGCTCGGCACCGTAATCTCCCCCCGCTTGATTCGATCCAGGGTCGTCAGCCCCTCCACCGTCCGATCCGTCTCCGCCCCCACATCGTCGCGCAATTTCAGCCCGTACTCGTAATTTCTAGATGGCAGCGCACAAGTCAGCTTCAAATCCCCCAGCCCGCAAGCTAACTCCACCGTATCCTTACTCGCCCCATTGCGAGCCAGCAAACCTCGCATTTCCTCAGCCGCCGCCGCCACGTATTCGTACCAACTAAGGGTCTCCCTATCTAGTCCCAGCAGCCCAGCCATCACTGCATACACATTTTTGAGCGCCCCGCACATCAATACACCCCGTCGATCCTCCGTATGGTCAAATTTCAAATAATCCGTCCCAAACAGCTCCTCAATCTGCTTATCTGTCGCCGTCAACAACGTCTCCTTGCCATGCTTGATATCCTCCGCAAACCCCGGCCCACTCATTACCATCCAATCTCTAAACTCCTCAAAATACCGATCCGTCAAAATCCCCTTCGTCGCTACAATTAGAGGTTTATCATGCGGCAAATGAGGCAGCAAATGCGGCGCCGCCTTAGAAGGCACACAGAGTACTACATACGCTGCGTTCGCCAGCACATCCGTTAGTCGCTCCTCCTCTATTTTGGGGTCATAGTAATCAACATCGTATCCCTTGTCTGCCAGCACTCCCCCTAGCGCCGTTCCAAACACTCCTGCCCCAAGTATTGCTATTTTCATTAAAACGTCGCCTTCCTCCGCCGACGCTTCACGACCATTCGTACTATTATACCTATAATTGCACCAATCACAACTGCCACGGTCGCCATAAACCAAATTGGACAAATCACCACCGTCTGCTCGTTAGTAGACGTCTCACCATTATAATAAACCGTCTGGCTCACATCCACTACGCCCACAATCGGCAGGCCGTCAATCTCATGGGAAACCAGGTGAGCAGTCTCGGGCATAATTATATCGCCATAGCTACCAGCATTTTCGTCGGTCGGCAAAATCACTTCTCCTGTAATTGTATTTTTAACTCCGATCTGGATCGTAGCCTTTTCGTGTACATTGCCATTGTTGTCCAGTAGCGCAGTTACTGTCATAGGAGTTGAAGTAATAAATCCCGGCACATTATTTTCCAAAACACCCCCATCATGCACCGTCTCACCTTCAATCTCCGCATAAATCAAACTCGCCATTTCAAAAATATTTTGTACCGCCACACCCTCACCCTGCGACGCATCAGGGTTCGATCCTACCGTGATCGCAGCATACTGCCCGCCCGCCGGGGCGTTCTCCGGCACGGTTATCTTATATTTTACCTTGGCCGTACCATTTGGCGAAACCGTCCCCTCTGACTCCTCAATCGTAATCCATTTCGCAATTTGTGTCCTGTTCGTTTCCGTAACAAGATCGGCCACATACTCTTCGCCTTGCACCCCATACGGCGCCACCCCAATGACATAAGAAAAATCCTCCGTTGCGCTCGCCGGGTTAGCCACGGTTATCTCGCCTTCATACACATCACCCGCCGCCAACTTTAAATCCTGACTCATCGGCAACACCGTAAATGTATTATTCATTCATCACCTCCACTATCATTTACCCCATTATACCACACTTTATTCAATGCTCAAAATCTCGCCCGTCCCCTGTTTCAAATGCAGCAATCGCTGGTTTTTCGACCCCCGAAACCTCAAGCTCAAATCCCTCTGCTTCAAAATAAACGGCCCGTCAATCAGCGCATCCAGCGACTTCAAAAATGCCCACGGCTCCCCGCCGTATTCCTTAATAATCTCATAAGTAAACCCCGAAAAGCTCCAGACGTCCCAGCCAAACTCTTTTCGCACCCGTTCGGCAATCTCTCGGCAAGCTTTTGGTTGCACAAACGGCTCCCCTCCGCAAAAAGTCAATCCCGTTTGACCCTTAAACTGGCTCAGCCGTTCCATGATTTCATCAATCGTCACCAGCATCCCTACCTCATAGTCCCATGTCTCGGGATTTTGACATCCTGGGCAATGGTTCGGGCAGCCCTGCGTCCACAGCACCGCCCGAAGGCCATCGCCATTCACGATATTATCGTGCTCTAAGGGCCCGGAGAGCCGGATATATCCCTCCGGCACCTCCGCCTGCTTGGCTAGTTTATCTAGTGATATCTTATGCCAGTCCATTAATTACCTTTTGCACAATTACATACTTTCTCGAACGGAACTTCGCCTTCTAATCTTCCACAATGCGGGCACCTGTCTCCCGAGATTACACCCGAGAATCCGCAAATCGGGTCTCGATCCACCGGATGGTTTACCGACCCATAGCCAATCCCCTCATCGTGCATCTTACGAATCACCGCCTCAAACGCCGCGATGTTTTGCGACGGGTCGCCATCCAGCTCGATGTAGGTAATATGCCCAGCATTACACAGGTTATGATACGGTGCCTCAATCTCAATTTTCTCAAATGCGCTGATCGGGTAATATACCGGCACATGGAAGGAATTGGTGTAAAATTCCCGATCCGTCACCCCCGGAATCACCCCAAATTCCTTGCGGTCGATCTTAGTAAACCGCCCCGCGATGCCTTCTGCTGGTGTAGCGAGGAGCGAGAAGTTTAGTTTATACTTCTTACAGTAAGCGTCACATTTCTCCCGCATATGGGTGATAATATCCAGCCCCAGCTCTCTAGATTCTTCGTCTTCACCATGATGCTTGCCAGTCATCGCCACCAGAGTCTCCGCCAGCCCGATAAATCCAATCGATAGCGTCCCATGCTTGATCACATCGCGAAGCGTATCGTTCGGCCCTAACTTTTCCGAGCCCATCCAGTTCCCTTGCCCCATCAAGAACGGGAAGTTTCGCACGTGTTGATTCGCCTGGAATTCAAACCGCTCCAGCAGCTCATCTTTCACCAGGTCTAATTTCTCATCCAGCTCCTTATAGAACCCATCCCAATCCGCCTCCTTGCGCTCACCTAGGCAAATCCCATGTTTAATGCCAATTCGCACCAGATTAATCGTAGTAAACGAACAGTTGCCTCGCCCCGTCACGATGCCATCTGATTCCGGGAATACGCTCGCAAACACCCGCGTCCGGCAGCCCATCGTTGCAATCTCCGTCCGATAATCACCCTTCTTGTAATATTTCAAATTATACGGCGCATCGATAAAGCAGAAATTCGGGAATAGTCGCTTCGCCGAAACTTCCATCGATTTCTTAAACAAGTCATAGTTCGGGTCACCCGGCTCGTAATTCACACCTGATTTCACTTTAAAGATCGAAATTGGGAAAATTGGCGTCTCACCCTTACCGAGGCCATTTTCAGTCGCCTCAAGCAAATATTTCGACACCAATCGCCCCGCTGGCGTCGTGTCTGTCCCGAAATTAATCGAAGTAAATGGCACCTGTGCCCCCGCCCTCGAGTGCATCGTGTTCAGATTATGTACAAATCCTTCCATCGCCTGCAAAGTCTCACGCTCCACGTCTTCATTCGATGCTTCAATCACCTCTTTCGGCCACTTCGCCTTTATCAACTTCTCATCATCACCAAATTCTATTTGCTCATCTAATTTCAAGGTGGTCACGCCCTTATCTGCCTTCTCACCCGGCTCCAAAACAGCGTATTTTTTACCTGCAAATTTGCTAAATTTCTCTAGATTTCGTTTCAAAGCCTTGCGGAAGGATTTATTCACCCCTGGCGCCATCGCGTAGTCAAAATTCGGAATCGACTGCCCGCCGTGTTGTTCATTCTGATTCGCCTGCAAGAGAATCGCCGCGAGCGCTGCATAGGAACCAATCGACTTCGGCGTTCTTAAATGGCCATGACCAGTATTAAAACCACCATTTTCAAACAACACAAACGGATCCGATTGGCAACAAGTCAGTGTCCCCGTGGCATAAAAATCCAGATCATGGATGTGGATGTCGCCATTATCATGCGCCGCTGCAATATCTGGGCGCAGTAACAAAGATTTTGCAAACACTTTTGACCCCTCCGCGCCAAATTGCAACATCTTACCCATAGCAGAGTTCCCATCTACGTTTGCATTTGACCGCTTCACATCCGAGTCCTCGCTTGCATCCGCATGCGAAATCGTCCGATAGATCATCATGAGGTCACTCTTCGCTTCGCGCCGCCTAGAGCGCTCTTGTCGGTACTGGATATACTCTCGCGCCGTCCGCTTGAAGCTCGATTCCATCAACACTTCCTCTACGATGTCCTGAATCTGCTCCACATTTGGCGTCCGTGCGGTGATTTTTTCCTCTGCCCGCTTCAGTACCTTCTCACTCAAAGCTTTCGCTCGGTCGTATTTGAACTCTTCCGTTGCCAACCCCGCCTTCGCAATCGCCTCGGTAATTTTCTCAGGGTCGAACTTTACAATCTTCCCATCCCGTTTTACTATCCTTTTGAACATAAAATATACCTCCTTCATCGTATTTCTGTTCAATTATTTTTATGTATTGACCTATCCTCAGGACGACTATAATGGTAATGCTTCCGTCACCCTACATTTAGTGTCTTACCACTATTTTATCACACTAAATGTAGCAATTTCAAGAC
Source organism: Candidatus Saccharimonadota bacterium (assembly GCA_017510075.1). Taxonomy (GTDB): domain Bacteria; phylum Patescibacteriota; class Saccharimonadia; order Saccharimonadales; family Saccharimonadaceae; genus Nanosyncoccus. The sequence continues at coordinate 4,920 of JAFWNY010000009.1, forward strand.
TTTTATGCTAAAATTGTAAAAATTACAACATTTTTCACGCTCACACTGGTTATAAAACCCAAAAAATGATATAATGGTCATAATGACAAAATACGATATCATCATTATTGGCGCCGGTATCGCCGGCATGACCGCAGCGATTTATGCCGTTCGCGCCGGCAAAAAAGTCCTGGTCCTAGAATCCCAAGTGGAAGGCGGCCAGATTATCAACACCATCAATATCGAAAACTGGCCCGGCGACCTCGGCATCTCTGGCGCAGATTTAAGCCAAAAAATCAGAGCCCACGCCGCAGAGCTCGGCGCAGCATTCGACTACGCTAGCGTCACCAAGATTACCCAGGTCGGCTCCGCTTGGGAAGTTCTCGGCGACGATGAAACATTCACCGCTTCCGCCCTCATCATCGCCACCGGCACCAATCCCCGCAAAATGAGCGCTAAGCAGTCAGCCAGCGCCGGCGATAAGCCCATTTCTTACTGTGCCACTTGCGACGGCGCTCTCTACAAAGGCAAGCCCGTGGTAGTAGTAGGTAGCGGTAACACCGCCAAGCACGAGACTGCCTATCTTGAAAATATCGCCTCCAAGGTCTACCACATTCACCACGACGACCCGATTCCAGTAGACGCCGCCGCCGTGTTTGTCGCTATCGGACGGGTCCCCGGTACTGAGTTTTGCCGCGGCGTTGTCGACCTAGACGAAAATGGCTACATTATTTCGGATGAAAATTGTCAGACTTCCACCCCCGGTATCTTCGTAGCCGGCGACTGCCGCACCAAATCCCTCCGCCAGCTCGTCACCGCCGCCTCCGACGGCGCCATCGCCGCCACAGGAGCTATCAACTACTTAAATCAAACATAAAACTATACGTACCTAAATTAGCTTGTACGTTGTTATAAATCCTCTAACATCAAATAGTTGGTATTGATGAGACTCTGCATATTTGATGACTTTGTTGTGTTGGCATGGATCGGACTCAAGGACGAGGTATTTGATATGGAGGGCTGCAGCCTGGCTGATAAGCTGTTTAATAAGTCGTAAACCGTGATCAGGAGCGTAAAGGGCGATGCTCGGTTCTTTGGCGAGTGCAGCCTTGTCGAGCCAATCCCAAGTCTCGTCGACGTAGGGGAGGTTGGCAACGATTACATCAGGGATAGGGAGGTCGACATTGTTGACTTTTTCGAGTAGATGTGATATAATTAAAACTATAGGGGCGTTGTGTTTAGCAGCGTTTTTTTGTGCTATTTTGAGGGCGGGCTTGGAGATATCCGTGGCATAGACTGTGGCTTCAGGAAGTTCTTTTGCTAAAGTGATGGCGATGCAACCAGAGCCGGTACCAACGTCGAGAATGATCGGGCTTTTGGGGAGCTGGCGTTTGCTGGGCTTGACGCCGGGCAGGTAGGGTTTGCCAGCAAGGTTTAGCACTGCGTCAATGAGCTGCTCGGTTTCGGGTCTTGGAATGAGGACATCCTGCGTGATTATAAAATCACGGCCGTAGAAATCTTGTATTCCTTGTTGATATGCGTGTGGTAGAGCGGGTGACGGACCTGGAGGGGGCCCCCCGCTGAGCGTAAGCGAAGTGGGGGAGGAGAAGGTCCGGCAGGACCCGCTCTCCGCTTGGCTATTCTGCAAGACTGCGTTCATGCTTGACTAGCTCGTGAATAATGTCGTCGATTTCACCATCCATGACAGCGGGAATATTAGAGCGGGAATAGTGAATGCGGTGGTCGGTTACACGATCTTGAGGAAAATTGTAGGTGCGGATTTTTTCGCTACGGTCACCGGTACCGATAAGGGATTTGCGGGCCTCGCTGGCATTTTTCATTTCCTCTTCTTTTTGGCGCTCAAGGAGACGAGAACGGAGAATAGCCATGGCTTTGACGCGGTTTTGTTGCTGAGAGCGTTCGTCTTGCATGGCGACCATAATACCAGTGGGGAGGTGGGTAATGCGCACGGCAGAGTCTGTAGTGTTGACACCCTGACCGCCGTGGCCGCCGGAGCGATAAATATCGATACGAAGGTCTTCGGGGTTGATCTCGAGGTCATGTTCGTCGGCTTCGGGTAATACTGCGACGGTGGCTGTAGAAGTATGGATGCGGCCTTGTGATTCGGTCACTGGGACGCGTTGGACGCGATGGACGCCACCTTCGAATTTGAGTTGACCATAAGCGTTGTCGCCGCTAATTTTGAAAATGACTTCTTTCATGCCACCTGCTTCGTTTTCGTTTGCGCTCATGAGCTCGAGTTTTAGACCGTGCGATTCGGCGTATTTTTGGTACATTCGGTAGAGTTCGCCCGCGAAGAGACTGGCCTCGTCGCCACCAGCGCCGGCGCGAATTTCAAAAATGGCCGGCTTGTCGTCTTCGGGGTCGCGTGGAATAAGAAGTTCTTCCAGCTTAGCGGAATCCTCTTCTATGACGGCTTTGAGAGATTTGATATCTTCTTTGGCGATTTCGCCGAGCTCTGGGTCGGTGGCTAGAGCCTCGGCTTCTTCTAGGTTGGACTTTGCAGTGCTTATTTTAGTGTCTAGTTCGATGATTTCGCGAAGGAGAGAGGCGCGCTTGGCCTTGGTGGCGAAATCTGAGCTAGAAAATGCATCTGGTGAAGCTAAAAAAGTTTCAATTTCGGTAAGTTCGTCTTTTAATTTTGAGATATCCATGATATAATTATAGCATACATTTTGGATCTTTAGCTCAGTTGGCTAGAGCGTACGATTCACATTCGTAAGGTCACTGGTTCGAGCCCAGTAAGATCCACCAGATTTTATCTAAGTCGGCATTTTGGCCGATTTTTTAGTAGTAAATTTCTGTTAAGTACCTTCAAGGCTCTAGTATGTCGTTGCGTGCCGATTTTACACGAAAAATGTGCTAGAAAGCACATTTTTACTCCTATAAATTTGTCTGTTAATACCCTATAAACGATTTGGCATAAACCTTTTCAAAAAAAGAGAGCCCCCGGCTCTACCCACACTGGTTGTGCGGAAGTCGGGGGTTTGCGGGATTAGCTGTCTACTTCTTGTGTTCTATATTTTCCTTAGTAAAGGAGTTGTCCCCAGTCACTAGGCGGACATAATGGTATACGCTCGAATCATCATCGACAGATAAGAAACGATCATCACTGTAATGGCGATTGTAGTTGTTCCTGCTACCCATGTTGATAATGACGTTCGCACCACAGCTGATGTCGCCACGACGCATGCCATCAAAGAGTCTAATCCGCGGCAATTTGCCAAACTGGGCGCCCCAGTCATCAAACGTCCAGTTGCAACCGAGCTTTTCCAAGCCGTCTGCCAGTTCATCCGTAGACAGGTTACGGTTCTCCGCGATAAAACGAAAACCAGCAATAACCTGTTCCATATTAATTTTTCCCATAGAAACCTCCATTTAATGTCTCGCGACTTTTTATATAGGCGCAGACTATTCTGCAACCTGTTTTAATTACCATATAGATAGTCAAAACGGGTCGCAGATGTACGAAAGGTTTCTACTGACAACTAATCGTTTAACGTACTCAGTTAGACTTTTAGCCTAGCTAACTATATTTATATTATAGCACATATGCTTATATTTGTCAATACTTTTTGTGTTTTTCCGTATTTTGTTGTTAAAACCCTTCCATTTTGGTCTACTACATACTTCCCAAACATAAGTATTTTGTGCTATAATTATAATAACGTAGTTTAAATTTTATTTAAGGAGATTTATGAGCCAAGTTAGACAAAAGGACAAATTTTTAAGAATAATAACATGCTTTGCAGTGGCAATTCTAGCGTTGTCAAATATTTACATTCCTAAGGCATCCGCAGCCGAAAATTATTTCACCGCAGAAGGCAGCACACTCAATCTTGACGAAATCAACCCAACCGAACCAGACCAACGCTTAGTCGAAGTAACATTAAAAGCAGCGCGCGAAATGACTATCCATTCCATGCACGGATACTTCACACCCATAAGTAACGAAGATGAAGAATTGGAGCACTATATGAGCTGGATGGACTATTCATCTGGCATCAGCCACCTATGCTATTCTATGTCAACCGGTGAATTTGATTGGAACACCCCAGACTGCATCGATGATGTCGTCGGCGACGAAGGTATCCACGTTCAAGCCGGTGACACCCTCATTTATGTTACTTTCGAAGTAAAAGACGATGTCGATGTATTGAAGCGACACATGCCAGTCACCCTCGACCTCGCCATTATCGACGAAGGCACCGAAACCGGCAAAGAAATCCGAGACCTCACCATGGACGCCTA
>JAFWNY010000010.1 GCA_017510075.1 Candidatus Saccharimonadota bacterium
CGCTCAGGAGGTATTAAACTTAACAGTAAAGGTCACACATGAAGACAAATCTCGCAAACACAATTCGTAAACTAAGCAGCCGGATCAGTACCGGTAATAAGCGGCGTTCCCCCGCCAACGGTTCTAACACTTCTTCCGTTGGCGGGGTGACCTCGCTTATTTTGCCAGCATTGCTTCTTTTAGCCGTTTTTGTCGCTAATGGCGTATCTGTCTATGCTACTACCAGCAGTATTACTCTAACTATTGATGATGCTACAGTAGATATGAATGCTATAAGTACTAATGCTAATGGTAGCTTCTTTAAGTCTGGTGATAGTACCATATCAGCTACGACTAATAATGCTACTGGATATACACTTAAAGTCATTGCTACTAGTTCCAGTAACTATAATAAGCTAATTAATAGTAGTGATAGTAATGCTGTCCTTACTTCTATTACTTCAGCTGTTATTGAAGATGATTTCAAGAACTCAGCTAATACTACCTACAATGGTAAATGGGGATATCTACCAAGTAAGTTAAACTCAGTAGCTAATACTTCCTTTCAGCCTGCTCCTTCTGATGTGGGTGATACACTAGATATTACTAGTGCTGCAAATAATACAGCCAATACTTATACTCTAGCTATTGGTGCTAGGATAGATTCTTCTGTAAAGATCGGGGAATATTCTAATACTTATAATGTTGTCATGGTGGCCAATGCTATTCCTTATACCATCTCTTACGAAGGTAATGTCGCCACCAATATGCCAACAAATACTAGTGGTACTACCGAGAGTAGCACTATCACTTTATCCAGTAATACTCCAGTCCGCAGTGGTTACGAATTCCTTGGCTGGTGTGATGGTACTGTAACTACTGCCAACAACACAGACTCTTGCTCCGGCACTACTTATGCTGCGGGTGGGACTTATACACTAGATGGAACTACTACGAATAACATCTCACTTACGGCGATGTGGGAGATGCCATTCTGCGGTGCACACACTTGTATGCAAGACCTCACTTCCTCCACTATTGCAACTCTACTTCCAAGTACCGGCAGTACAGCAACCGTATACGATAGTCGCGACCAACAACAATACACCATCGCTAAACTTTTAGATGGCAAATATTGGATGACTACCAACCTCAATCTAGCCGGTGGTACCGCTCTCTCCGCAGACGACACGGATGTCACCAGTACCTATATCAGTGGCTTTACCACTCAGGGTAATCTCACCAAATCTGGTAATACTATAGTGCTCCCAACTTCATCTCCAACTGGTACATCGGTAAGTGGATATTATACTGATGATACGATGGCCTATGTAACAAATAGTGGCAATAATACTACCACTTGCAATAGCAGTACTCCATGCAACTCATATTACTCCTGGATTGCCGCTACACTAGGTGGCAAACAAGCTGACGGCAGTACTGCACAAACCAGCACTGGCTATAACGCTGCAGCTAGTATCTGCCCCAAAGGCTGGAGACTACCAACCTCTACTACTAGTAACGCAAATGCTACAACCAACAATAACTGGAAAACTGGTGACTGGTATGCCCTGGCTACTGCTTATGGTGCTAACCTAGAAAGTAGCAGAATCCAAAATGATGCTACGTTCTACAAAAAAGCTGGCCCTGGTACTACCCCTAACTTCTTGCTCGCCGGCGAATACAACCTTGGCTCGTTCTACAATGGCGGCTCGAACGGCAGCTACTGGTCGTCTACGGCGGGCTCCAGTACGAACGCCTTCCACCTATGGTTTCACTCAGGGTACGTCGATTCGGCCTATAGCACCAATCGCAGACTCGGGTTCTCCGTCCGCTGCGTCTATGGTAGCTAACAGGGATAAAACATAAAACAGAATCATTTATCACTAAATAATAATTAACAGAAAGGCAATCACATGAAACACTCCACCAATATTAACCAAATTATCATAGCGGCATTCGCGCCGCTTGCCATGGTTCTGTGTAGTATGATAAGCACCGCACCCACCAGCGCCACCAGCTATTCTTATAGTATTACTTATAACGACGGCATTATCTCTAATATGCCAGCCAACACCAGCGCATCGTCATACGACGAGAACGTCCCGATCTCCAGCCAGACCCCGACGAGAGCTGGCTACACCTTCCTCGGCTGGTGCAATACTCTCCCCACCACCACTGACGGTACCGACTCCTGCTCCGGCACCACTTATTCCCCCGGCGGTAACTTCGTCATCAACCAAACCACCACCGCCAACTCCCTCAGCCTCTATACCATGTGGGAAAAGACTATAATGACCATCGCCACAGCCACCTACCTCCAAGACGTAGAAGAATGCCCCAGCACCCTCACCACTGGACAGGTCTATAGCCTCAAAGATTCCCGCGATGAACAAAGCTATAATGTAGCCAAGCTTGCGGATGGCAAATGCTGGCTCCTTGATAACCTCGCACTAGACCTCACTGACTCCACAGTACTAAGTGCCATGGATAGTACTAACACCAATGCCTCAGATACTACCCTCGGCTATCTCAAGAATGGTGGAGGCACCACTTCAGACCAATATGCTACGGCCAAGGTTGCCAACTGGACATCTAGTTACAGTTACTCCGCTCCACTCGTAAATATGGGCTACAAAGAAACTGTTCCAACTGATGCTACTAGTACCGCTGGAGGTTATAAGATTGGCGGCTATTATAACTACTGTGCCGCATCGGCTGGCTCCTACTGCTACGGTAATGGTACGTCCAGCGGTACGTCCAGCGGTAACGCTACAGAAAGTATCTGCCCAGCTGGCTGGAGGATGCCAGGCGGTAGTAGAACTATTGCTTTAACCGCTACACCTCCTACTGGCGAATATCAAAATCTCTACACCAACCACTACACAACTTATGCTGCTTATCGCGCCGCTCTCCGACTCCCCCTCTCGGGCTGGTTCAACAATGGCTCGCCGAGCCATCAGGGTAGCTACGGCGAGGGCAACTTCTGGTCCTCTACCCGCGCCCTCGACAGCGACATGTACTACCTCGGCTTGGATACGTCCAGTATCGACCCGGCGAAAAGCCTCAATCGCGGCTACGGTCTCTCTGTCCGATGTGTGCTGGACTCCAGCGTGACTCACCCCACTTCAGCCACTACTATGCAGAGCGTGACTAGCTCCGATCTCGCCACTCTTATGCCCAACGATGGCGATACCACCTCACTTTCAGACGCCCGCGATGATCAAGAATATACCATTGCCAATATCAACGGCGCCTACTGGATGACCAGAAATCTCGCCATTGGCTGTAATGGTAGTGGTGATACCTATGGCGATACGGTATCTAGCGTATCACTCACAAGCTCAGATTCCAATGTTTCTGACGGCTGGTCTACGCCTACAGCCCTTCTTTCCGCTGCTTCAAGCAGCACTCAAACAGCAGACTACACTGACCCACGCATGCAATGCAGTGATACTTATGGAGCCTGGTACAACTATGCGGCAGCATCTGCTGGAACCATTACCGGCAGTAGCAACAGTAGCACCACCACTTATGATATTTGTCCTGCTGGGTGGAGGTTGCCGACCAATGATGAATTTGCCGGAATCACATCTTATACCACTGCCTTTGCTCCCGTCACAGGTGGTTATTACAGTAGTGGCAGTATCAGCAGTCAGTCTAAAAGCAAAGGCTACTGGTGGTCTGCCTCTAGGAATTCCAGTACGAAGAATTATTATTTGAGTGGAAGCAGTAGTAGCCTGAGTACTGGCAACGGCGCCCGTTATCGTGGAGATTATGTAAGATGCATTAAAACCACTTAGGGTTTCATTATAGCTAATCTCCCAGTCGCCACATCCCCCCAATCGGAAAAAAGTCAAAAATCACACCTTTTCCGCGGAATTAATGTGCTTATGCTACACTTTTTCCTAGGAATTAGTGTAGTTATGCTTATTTATCACCCCGCAACCTCATCAATCTTCCTGAGCACCTCTTCCAGCACCTCTGGCAACTGGGCTTTTTCCTCAGGAGTAAACCGCGACAGCACAAAATCCACATCTCCCATCTGCCGCCTCAAAACGTCATTCCCTGTCCCCACCCTTATCCGCGCATAATCTGACGTCCCCAGAGAAGCATCGATAGATTTCAGCCCATTATTCCCCCCCGCCGCCCCGCTCGCCCGATACCGCACCTTGCCAAATTCCAGGTCAAAATTATCGCAAATCACCAAAATATCCGAGGCGGGAATCTTATAATACCTCATATATTCCCTTACCGCCCGCCCACTCTCATTGTAAAAATCTTGCGGCTTGATAAACAAAACATCCCCTATTCGCCCAAAAATCGCCCCTAGACGCGGTTTATCCCCCCAAGAGCCGTTATACCGCTTAAAATAATAATCCACCGCCAAAAACCCCACATTATGCCTCGTCCAGTTATACCTAGAACCTGGATTCCCTAGTCCTACAACTAATTTCATACCTCTATTATATCAAATTTAAAATGAAATATTACCTCCATTTTAAATTTTTACCCTAAGATTCTTTGCTGGACTTTTCAAAAGAAAGTCCAAGCCAATAAAATCCCCCCTGCATAAAGCAGGGGGGCAGGAGGTTTATAACTTACTGCGAGTGAAAATACTTTACTAGACACCCCGATTCCGACGAGCTTGCCGCTCGGCAATCATTTTGACGAGGTCATGTCGTTCAACGTCCTCTTCGAGCAGAGAAACTCTCGCCACCATCGGGCTATTATACAGCTCACGCGAAGCATAAGTGATACCGTTATTGTTTTCGTCCAGATACGGCGCATGAATCTGCTTAATGTCGCCCATAATGACAAGCTTACCACCCTTGCCAATACGCTTAATCAGCATATCGGCCTGGCTCGGACTCTGATCCTGAAATTCGTCATACAGCACGAACTCATGCGAGAAATCCAATCCACGCGCCTTCTCAACCGGGATATTGCGGAAAAGCTGGTAAACGATATTGACGTACTCATTTACGATGTCATTTAGCGATCTTTCGGGTTTTCCGTCGATATATTCATCGAGGCTCATGAGTAACCCGCGCCGACGAGCTTTTTCCAGCTCTCTTTTAATGTGCGGATTGTTGCTCAGGATGTAATTCCGTATTGCATTCCGAATCGGCCCTACGTCTAAAATCATCTTCTCGTTCAAGCCACCCGGCAAAGCACCTAGCGTGCCATAGTCGGCGCACGGCACCACCGCAACACCCATGTATTTCATCTCTTGACAAGCCGAGATACCATAGGCGGTCGAGAGGTAAGTTTTGCCAGACCCAGCCGGCCCAGTGCAGATCACAGCCGAAAAATCCGGGTCCAACAAGGCTTCGGCATACATCGCCTGACCGTCATTTAGCACCTGGAAAGGCGCCTGTGATACATACTTTAGTCCAACAATCTTATCCTGCTTGGCATCGTATCTTCCGATGTGGCGGAAATACGGGTTGCCACTCGTTAAGAACTCAAGCGGATAATCATTAGGATTCTCAAGCCGCATTGCGATGAATTCATTCGCCACAAGAGGCTGCTCCAGGGGCATTTCATCTTCCCAAATTTCGCGGTCGACTTCCTTTTCACTGTAAAAATACGTAAAAAGATCTTTCGACACCACCAAATCTCGCCGTCCCGTATATGGGGCCGGATATTTGTAGCCATAACGTGAAGTAACGATACCGCGCTCTCTCGCCCGAATCGCCAAACCATTATCGTTGGTTAGCAATATAACGTTATCATCACAGGGCAGGCTCATTACGCTCTTAGGGTCTGCTGTACCGTCTGCTCGATACCCGCCGAGAATCATTTTGGCAGCCAGTGCCGTTAAGATAATTTGCCCATCCATATCTTCATCCGAAGGGCTATAAGGCAAACAATTCTTAAAATCCTTATGCACCGGCAGAATCGACATCAGTTGGTTGCTGTTAGGCATATGGACTGCGCTAAGGCTATAAATGTGCTCAAGACTACTGATTTCTCCTTCGGCTACCTCGCGAATATACTTCAGTACCATACGTGCCGTTTTGCCGCGCTCGGAGTTCTCCTTCTTGAAGCTCGAAAGCTCTCTCACTACCGCCGACGGGATCACTATGTGAGCATTGCTCAGATCAATCGTCGGCTCATCAGGTTGGCCCTCCGACATTCCGGGAATAATTGCCGGGTAGTCTACGATGACATTGGTGTCCACTACGCATGTGAGTCGGTCACTTAACATACAATCTCCTCCTTTCTAAAGAACTTGGGGCTTCTACCTACAAAAATAGTGGTATTAAACTCCCACCTATAGGAATTATACCACATATCTTCAAAATATCATCATAAACTGAAGTATACTTAAAGCCCAACCGATAGATGCTTTCAGGGGCATAAGGACTTGGCCAGAGCGGCCCGGAGCGTACTCTGAAAGTATCTGTCGGTTGGGCATACTTCAGTTTATGATGGTATTTTACGGTCGTTACGATAGGAGAACATAATCGGTGTCCCGATGAACGGATACTTTTCGCGAATCTTCCGCTCCAAATATCGCTTCCATGACCAATGGAGTAGCTCCATCTCGCGCCCATGCACCACAAACCACGGCGGGCATACGTCTGTCTGCACAATGTACTTTGGCTTCGGGCGGGTGTTTTTCAGCCCCGCCGGCGGATGCGCAATGATCGCTTCATTCAAAATCTTATTTAGCTCCGAAGTCTTCACCTCGGTATGTCGCGCCTCGTCAATCTCCAGCGCCAACTCAAACAGTTGCGTTACATTCTGCCCAGTCTCTGAACTGGTAATTAGTACCGGCGCGTACGGCAGGAAGTCGTAATCTTTTTCCAGCGCATCAATTAGGAAATCCGCAGCCGTGCGGTTGCCGATGTTTTCCTCGCCAAAATAATTGGTCGGTTCAGCATTTTCCAACAGGTCGGATTTCGTTACTACCATGATGATCCCCTTCCCCGCCTCTACAATCTGCCCCGCCAGCGACTGGTCTAGCTTGGAGTGTGGCTCGGTGGAGTCTACAAGTAGGCAACAGATATCCGCCTCCTCAATCGCCGCAAGTGTCCGTATCGCCGAGAATTTCTCTATCCCCACCTCTCGCTTACCAGGCTTGCGCAGGCCCGCCGTGTCTAGTATCTCAATCTCCCGCCCCTTGTATTTCACCTGCACGCGGTTTACGTCCCGCGTCGTCCCTTGTCTACTGGACACAATCGCCTGCTGTTTCTTCCCCAGCGCATTAAACAGTGATGACTTCCCCACGTTCGGTCGCCCGATCAGTGCGATTTTAAGGGGGGCTTGCAAACCATCCTCTCGGGGCACGGCGTCGCTTCGGCCCGTCGTCACGGGCGAAGCGCGCCTTCTACCTCGGTCGTAACCTCCGGAGATCCCCTCGAGAAGGTTTGCCAAGCCCCCTTTCAGTGCACTAATCCCTTGCCCAGTCGTAGCGGAGACATAGCACATATTCTCTGGTGCAACTCCTAGCGCCCGAAATTCTTCAATCGGTAGCGATTCCCCGAGGTCGCATTTATTTAGCACCAAGTATACCGGCTTGCCCGACCGTAAAGCACCCTTCGCAATCCGTGCATCACGATGGTCAAAATATTTCGCCGAATCAAGTGTGACAAGTATCACATCCGCCGACTCAATCGCATCCTGAATTTGGTCTTGGATCGAAGCCTCAAAATCATCGCTCGGGTCTTTGAGTCCCGCCGTATCCACCAGTATAAACGCATCGTCAATCTTCGCCACCACATTGTCTCGCGTCGTTCCTTCCTCGCGTGCCACGATGGCGATATTTTTCCGCGCCATGCGGTTGAGAAGCGACGACTTCCCCGCGTTTGTCTGTCCAATCAATGCAACTATCGGTAATTTCTTCATATATTAATTATAACATAAAATCAAAGAAAAACAACGTTGCGGAAAAATGTGGGGTGGTATATAATGGTAATTGCTACAAGTTGATTATTTAATACATCGAGATATTTAGTTTCGAACACGATAATGGCACCGTAATGGAAAGCCGATGTTCGAAATCTATACCCATGTGTAATCGATGTAGAATAATCAGCTTGTAGCACCCCATCGCGGTGCCATTTTTGTAATAGAAGGTACAAGAAATGACCCTGCTGGGAAGGATAACAACTAATCAAAGGGTCACAATCATGAAGACAACAATACTCGCAAAACTAACTAATAAGCGGCGTTCCCCCGCCAACGGTTCTAACACTTCTTCCGTTGGCGGGGTGACCTCGCTTATTTTGCCGGTATTGCTTCTTTTAGCCGTTTTTGTCGCTAATGGCGTATCTGTCTATGCTACCAATAGTACTCTCACTATGAATATAGATGAGACTACTTTAAACTTAGATATTATTCCTCATTCTACTAATGGTGACTTTGCAAAATCAGCGAATAGTACTATATCAGTCACTACTAATAACTATAGTGGCTATACACTAAGTATTGCAGCTAGTAGTTCTTCTACAGATCTTACTGGTACTAATGGTAGTATTGCTTCTATTGGCTCTGCAGTATCAGAAGCAGACTTCTCTGCAGATACATCTACTGCTGCCACTAACTATAATGGTAAATGGGGATATCTACCTAGTAAGTTTAATTCTTCGGCTAATACCTCCTTCCAACCATCTCCTGGTACAGGAAGTAGTGGCCATACACTAGATGTTACTAGTACTGCTAATGCTACTACACCAAATACCTATACTCTAGCTATAGGAGCTAGAGTAGATAGTAATACTCCTACTGGATCATATAGCAATACCTTTGTAGTATCTGCTGTAGCTAATCTCATTAATTACTCAATTACTTATAATAAAGGCAATACTACTGACACTGTATCAGGATTACCTAGTAATACTACTGGTACTATATCAGATCCACTCACTGGTTCTACTAATATCACTCTCTCATCTACAGAACCAACAAGAAATGGCTATAACTTCATGGGTTGGTGTACCACTAACCCAGTAGCAGGTACAGGAGGAAGTGCTGATACTTGTTCTGGTACTACTATTGCAGCTAGTGGAACATACAATCTTAATGCAACCAATAATCCCACTGTCACTATCCACGCATTATGGCAAGAAATACCAAAAGAATACCTCTACGACAAAGTTGCCGCCATGAGCAAAGGTACCCAAACTCTCGCCCAGCTCCAAGCCGTCATCACTAAGCCTACTTCATCAGACCCATCTGCCGATACGTCTAATTCAGGTGTCTACGAATATGATGCTAGTCTCTTTGGCACCTCGTCCGACGCTTCTAATGATTATAAAATTTACTACTATCGCGGCATCCTAGATAGCAACCTAGACGGCACCACCAGCACTTATGGCTCCAATGGCGATGGTGCATACTACCCTAATTATGTCAAACTCGGCAATACTTGTTGGCGCATTGTCCGCACCACAGGCTCTGGTGGCGTCAAAATGATCTACAACGGTCTCTATTCCAGTGGCACCACGGCTAATTCTTGTGCTAATGCTCAAACTAATACCCAAGTCACCACCCGGGCCTTTGGTCTTCAAGGCAACTCATCTCAATCTACTTACTGGTATCGCAACATCAACCGCGTAGGCTATACCTTCAATAATACTTCTAGCCTACAAGATTCTACTACGTTTACTAGTGTAAATACAGTATTTGGCAGCAATTCGAACTATTCTACTATCAATACGGCAAACTCTAACATTAAGAACTATATAGAAAACACCTGGTTTACTGGTTCTAATGGTATCAGTGCCTATGAAAGTATCCTAGAGCCTAGTGCTGGATACTGTAATGACAGAACAGCCTTCTCCAATACCGCAGGCACCACTACATTATCTACTATTCCACCATATGCTACATCCAGTGCCACCATGTACTTTGGAGCCTATGCTAGAAATCGCTATGCTAATCACAAACTATCTCTTACTTGCCCAGCCAGTAGGAATACGGTAGACTTATATACCACGGCCAGTGCTTCGGGTGGCAATAAGCAACTAGCAAAACCCGTAGCCCTCCTCACTGCCGATGAAGCAGCTCTAGCTGGTAGTGGCTACAACTCTACTACTGGTGGTACAGCAGCGTCTACCTTCTCGTCCAACTTTAGTTATAGCTCTTATTTGCGCTCCGAGTCGAGCTTCTGGTTGCTCTCCCCGAGCACCCGCAGCTCGGGCGGTACTGCGAACGGCTTCAACCTGAACTCGAACGGCGTCCTCAGCAGCACCAGCGTGACCAACACGATCGGTATGCGTCCGGCCATTTCCCTCGCCTCTGGAACTACTATCTCGTCCGGCTCCGGCACCGCTACCGACCCGTGGGTTATCACGGCACCGTAATAGAACAATTGTACTTTAAGTTCCAGATACCTTGCCCCCCATTTGCCACCCGCCCACCCAAGTGCTATAATAATAGTATGATCAATGACAAATTCAACCTGACGCGCGAAGAAAACGTCTTCGTTGCCAAGAAATACCTCAAAGACTCGGTCTATCGGAGTGCCTTTTTGGAGGGCATCGCCGTAACTTTCCCGCAGACCGAAGCTATTCTCGAAAACGCCACCGTAAATAACGTCCCTGCCAAGGATATCGCCAAAGTTTTTGGTCTCCGTGACGGCTGGGAGTATATCCTAAATAACTTAGACGCCCCGCTGGACTTAAAATACCTAGAAGATTTACATCAAATCATCGCCAAGGAAGACGTCCCCTGGGATCGGCTCGGCAAGCTCCGCACCGAAAACGTCCGCATCTCTGGCGCTAACTATATCCCAGATTTACCCAATGCCGATTCCGTTCATACCGAACTCAACAACATCCTGTCTGCCAACGCCACTGATACCGACAAGGCTATCACTCTAATGTTATATTTAATGCGCACCCAGCTATTCTTAGACGGCAACAAACGAGTCGCCACCATGGCCTGCAACAAAGTCCTCGTAGCCACCGGTCACGGTATTTTCTCCTTGCCTCCAGAGCTCAAGGAACAGTTCACCGCCGAACTAGTCAAATTCTACGAAACTGGCGACATGGACGCACTAAAAACTCTCATCTACGACAACTGTATCACTGGCCTCTAGGACCCTGAACCACCCCCCCACTGAACAATTCCGCCAAAATCCGCCAGATTGTTCACTTCACTAAACAATCTCACACGTTTTGCAACAAAAATAAGCCCTATTAGGACATGTTTTCGCTATTTTGTCAATGGTGACCTCGGCGGGAATCGAACCCGCGATTTTCTGGATGAGAACCAGACGTCCTAACCGCTAGACGACGAGGCCAAATTGTAAAAAAGTCCAGATAACAAGTGTGCACCCAAGGGGGGTTAGGTGCACATTCTTATTATAGCGCACCCAGGCTCAGTTGTCAATAGCTTTTTGGCACATTTTTTGACATTTTTAGACAGATTAGTATTCCACGCTGCCATAATTTGGTATTGCCGACACAATTGTCTGCCCCGGCGCCAGCCGCACTTCGTTGCCATCCGCATCCAAGAATTTAATCTGATCCGCCACCGAATCCTTACGCCAAGACCCTTCAACTGCCGTGCCATTTTGGAAAATATACGCTCTTCCCGACCCCACCGTAGTAATATCCTCATGGTAATTATCCGAGGCGCGAGACTCCGATACTATCATCGCCACCACTACAGAAGGCGTCATCTGGGTGAGAGTGCAGACGTCCTCAGGGTTCTTCTCGCCCAAATCCTCCCTGGCGCAATCATACACGTCGTGCGCCGCACCGCTCTCGTAGCCTCTCGTGTAGCGATTCGTCGTCGCATCGTAACTATAATTGACGTTAAACGACGCCAAACCGCCAAACCTCAGCGCCACATTATTTATCGTCGCCGATAAGGCCGAAGTATTGCCGCTCGCCGCCTTGGTGATGTCGAGCTTCTCTGTTGCTAGCGCATCTACCCGCGCACGCTCAGATTCCTCCGGAGTCATTCGCGCGAAACCTTTTGCATTTGCACTATCATAACCATGACTAGCACTAAATTTCTCCAAGGCCGCCGCAGTCGTAAACAAATTATTCCACAACCTTGAGCTATAAGTCCCGCGGTACATATAGCTATAATCTTCGCTCAAATCCTTGTAGCCGCCAGCCGCCACTGCCGCCAAGGCATCTCCTGATCCACCCGCGTGCACAATCGTACAATCAAACGGCGTGTCCCATTCCAAATAATAAATCCGTAGTGAACGAATCGGGCCAATGATGGCAGTTTTGGGGTTTTGGTAGATCGCTGCAAAACGTGTAATGCCGGCCTCCGCCACAGCTTCAAATATCACGCCGGCCTCCGTCAATCCTGCCTGCGGGCGTGCCCCATCGGTGCCATTCGGGGTCTGAATGCAGTAAATAGGCGCATTCTTCTGCGACGCATCAGCCAGCACTTCACCAGTCAACGTACTATAAGTCGCATCGCCCTGCTCACTCGATGACATATCCGGAAAATTAATCTCAGTAAGCTCAGCGCCGCCGGCTAGTACTGTATATAATATACAAGCAACACCGCCAATTATCCCGACCACACCCCCAGCGAACATGGCCGCGTATTTTCGTTTTGGGGCTTTTGTTTTTTTAGGCTCATAGGCGGCCGGTTCAAAAGCGGCCCGCAAATCCGCGTTTGCCGTATTTAGTTTTATTTTTTCGTCCATATATTATAATGCTCCACTTGGGTTTATACTTTCTTTAATTATAACTAAAAACATAAGATTTTTCCACAATTTTTTAGATTATTATTATCATTTATCAGGTAGCGTATCTATTATAAAAACCCAAAAATTAAGCATAAAAAGTCTTCACAAAACCAAAATGTTTGTGTTATAATAGAATTATGCTTAAGAATATATCGAGGGTCATGATAGGTTCAGCAGGCTTGCTCGCGGTCGCAGCGGTAGCAGCGCCACATTTTGTAGCAACCAAAGAAGCGTCTGCGGATACTACAACTTTCCAGGTGAATGTTAAGGAGAGTCTTTCTGTTTCCGTAAACACGCCAAGTGCCGGCAATTGGGCAAGTGGCAACGCGGGCGATTTCTTGCGCAATAAAGTCACCGTGAACGTGGCTTCTAATAATGCTAGCGGCTTCAAGGCTTCGATGTATTCCGATTCTACGACTGATTTGACCAATACTTCTGACAGTTCATCTACTCTCCCCACCCTAACTTCAAATGCGACAAAGAGCGCCTTCCCGAGCAATTTCTGGGGCTATTCCATTAACGATACCGATGCAGGCAATGCCTCGAGTCAATACTCCGCCATGAGTACAAGTGCCATTCCGATCATTACCGCATCCGCTGGTACTTACAGCGGGTCTCAGAATATCTTCTTCGGCGCCAAGTCTGACTTGACTCAAGCTTCCGGCACCTATACCGGTACAGTAGTCATCAGCGTGGTTACTGGCACAATTAATGAAAACTCTGGCACCGACTCTAATCCCACTACTCCTACCGATCCAGCCACGCCTAATCCGGCCATCGGCGAAGCCACTTATAGTGGCGATGGTACGACTGGTGTAGGTATTAGTACTACTACGGGAGCCCTCCCCTCTACGGGTGCTAGTCTTTACAGCGGCACTACCACTTACACGAGCATAGCCACTAGCGATGGTACCACTACTACCACCACGCAAGTCAGCGGTGGAGACAATACCAGCTCTTATTCCGCGCCACAAGGCGTCACTGATAGGACTACTTCCAACATTTCCGATGGCTCTGCGCTCACTGCAGCTCTAGCCACTACCGCTACGGTAGCTGCAGCATCCGGTGTATTCTTCTTCATTCTAGCTAAGCGCCGCGACGACGATGACGATGAGGAGGAAGAGAGCTAGTCTCACCCTCCCACCTTACCCTGGTAAAACAAACACCAAATAATCCACCGACTTCGATCGGTGGACTTTGGATTGCTATCTTTTATTTTATTTCGAGGATCTTCACCTTTTTATTATTAAATTCGAATTCTTCTCCCGCCTTGCGTCCGAGCATCGCCTTGCCAATCGGTGATTCATTCGAAATTTTCCCCTCCAAAGGGTTTGCTTCGGTTGGCCCAACTACGGTATACTCAACTTCTCGCCCTCCCATATTAAGTAGGACACAGGCCCCCAAGTCAACCTTTGACTTTTTGCCACCTCTTATCACGATTGCATTTTTTAATATTTCTTGTATTTCAATAATACGTCCTTCTGCCATCTTTTGTTCATTACGCGCCGAACTATATTCTTCATTTTCCTTTAAATCTCCGAACTCTCTTGCCGTTGCAATCCTTTCGGCAATGAGTGGGCGGCCCTTAATTAAGTCGTCCAGTTCTTTTTCTAATTCTTTTTTCCCTTCAGGGGTCAAACTTATATTTTTTTTAATCATAATCGTTTCTCCACATTACAACTTTATCTAGTTTACACTATAATCTTCCAGTTGTCAACACTATCCTACCCCTGTAAGCGAAACTAAAATTTCTGCATCAGCTCATCTATCTTGACGCGCCAACTTTTCCCAGTCTTCCGCTCTGTTATCTCCGCCTCGTCATCTGCCAAGGTCTTATCCGAAATCACAACTCTAAGCGGTATCCCCATCAGCTCAGCATCAGCAAACTTCTCCCCAGGCCTTTTGTCACGATCGTCATACAGCACTTCATTCTCTCGCGTCTTATAGAACTTCTCCGCTGCATCTGTGCCCTTTTCGCCTATCCCGACCAAGTAATATTTATATGGCGCTATCGTATCTGGCCATACCAACCCCTTATCGTCTGCGAATTTTTCTGCGATCACCCCCATCACGCGCGACACGCCTAGGCCATAACAGCCCATATATACCGTCTTCTGCTCATTTGATTCATCTATATACTTCAGCCCCAATGGCTCAGAGTACTTAAACTTCAGTTTAAATATATTCCCCACTTCCGCTGCGGTAGTTTCTTCAAACTTCTCCTTGCTGGCCCCAAGATCCGCCAATACCTCGTCATTATATACCTCTTTATTAAGTACTACGGAGCGGTCATTATTGTAATATACCGTGTCCTCTCCTACTGGCAGGAACGTCTGATATTCGTGTGAATATTTCGAGAATATCCCACCGCTAGCAAACGCCTCGTAGGTACAGTCGCCAATCCCCAATCTTGCAAATATCCTCCCATAAGCCTTCTCTACCTCCGCATAGAATCTATCCAAATCCTCTTCACTGGTATGGAAACTATACAAATCCTTCATTAAAAACTCGCGTCCACGCAATATGCCAGATTTCGCCCGTAGCTCATTCCGGAATTTATTTTGGAACTGATATACATACAGGGGCAGATCTTTGTAGCTTGATATATAAGTTTTTAACATATTCACCATCGGCTCCTCGTGTGTAGGCGCTAACCCTAGTTCTCCACCCGAAGATACCTCAGTTTTAAACCAAATATCAATCTTCTCGCTCAGCCATCTCCCAGTCGCCTCCCATGGCTCGGGATTTTGCAGTGCTGCCATTGACACCTCTTCGCAGCCTAGCGCATTAAGCTCTTCGCGGATGATGCTTTTAATGTTTTCTATCACCTTGAGGCCTAGTGGTAGATAATCATACACTCCAGCCAGTTCCTTGTGTATATATCCGGCGCGAGTCAGCAAAGCTCCATTGGTCGCCGTCTCGTCTTTTGGTGCATCTCGCAACGTTTTAATAAATGTTTTAGTAAGTCTCATAATACCCCTATTATATCATACCGCCCCACATACACAATATCCACATCGCCAGTCCATTTTTTAACATATGCATCAAAATCCCCGCGTAAATCGTCCCCGTCACTTCTCTTAGTCCGCAGAGTACTAGCGACATCGCAAATACCGTCACGCCCACATTCCACTGCAAATGCACGACCCCGAACAATACCGATACTAGTAGCGCCGATATTATCATCGAGGCTATATTCGATGTCTCTCGTGATAATTTATTTCTCAGCCACCCATACAGCCACCCGCGGAAGATGATCTCCTCCGCTATTGGCGCAATGATTACCAACGCAATAAAAGCAATTACCCTATCTACGCCAGATGCATATAAATCAAACCCGATCTCCTGAGCTTCTCCCGCGTCAAACCATGGAAACAGGCTAAACACCGCCACTAACCCCGCTGCTAGCAAGATCGATATAATATATCCTACCGGAGCCAACCCTATATCCGTCCAGGTTGGCCACCCTTTCAGACCCAACGCATTACGCGATGCACTAGATTTAGTTTTGCTGCCTAGGCGCACTGTCTTTTTCTTGCCAGATTTATCTACTTTGCGAAATTCCATACTCGAGCTAGCGGGCACCCATATTGCGAGCAGCATCGCCACCATGTAGGACAAGGCGGCATAAATCGCCTGCGCTACTGGCTGACTAAAACTCTCCACCCCGATCACCCCAATCATCACACCCCCCACGGCAAGCTGCGCCACAATTACCGATATGCCGGTCCATGCCAACATGGCAGTGACGCTTAAAATCGTCTTCCACCTCTGTTTTTGCGGAGTTTTGCTACGCGCTCCCTTGGTGCTATCTGCTTGTCGCAGGTTCGTCATTGTGCGAGCCTCACGATATCTAGTATCGTCACGATAAATATCAGCGCAAGTAGTACCATGAAGGCGTGTGATACGATTTTTTCCTCCACTTCTTTAGTGAGTTTTTTCTTGCGTACTTTATAGATTGCGATTAAGAGCCATCGCCCACCGTCTAGTGCCGGGATCGGTAATACGTTCATACAGGCCAAAGAAACTGAAATCAGTGCCGCGAGGAACGCCAAATTCGTCGGCCCCGCCGCCGTAAACGCTGGGAATAACGACCCAATAATCCCCACCGGGCCAGACACCGAATCCCCCACGGAAGAAATCGCCTCTTGCCCGCTTTCGCGCACTGCCTCGTCGGTGCTAAATTGCGACCCCACTCCAGTCACCAAATTCCATATTAATATCCCTACGCCCTTAAATGTCTCGCCGGTCAATTGCACTGTCAGCCCCGCCCCCACAATCGGCGCGCTCCATGTCGAATACGATAATGACTGTTCAGCCGTCATCGCTACGCCCAGTTGGTATTCTGCGTCCGCCGGATTTAAAGTGGCTTCCGTATCGAACACCTGCTCAGGAGTATCTACTGGACAATCGCAATCTGCTCCCTCAGGACATTCACAGACCTGCGCCGGCCGCTTTATGGTATATGTCACCTCTTCGCCAGCATGCGCAGTATTGTACTCCATGACCTCACTTACATACTGCACCTCAGTGCCATCTACAGCCAAAATATAGTCGCCCACTTCTATTCCGGCTTCATCTGCAGGAGAATCCTCCACGACCGAAGTGACCTCTACTGGCACCGCATCCACTCGCGTATCTGCCGGTATCGTAAACTGGTTATCCAAGAACTGCGGCATCCCCGTCCACGCCAGCACCGTAAAGATAATAAACGCCACCAGCCAGTTCATCGCCACACCGGCAAACAAGATCTTCGTCTTCGCCCAGAACCCTGCTGCCCCGAACGTCCCCTTACGTTTATCTTCTGCTGATTCTCCGTCCATCTGGCAAAACCCCCCGATCGGCAGCCAGTTCAAGCTAAATATCATCCCTTTCTGGGCCAACTTTTTCGAATCGTCATCTACCACTGCGCCAGCGGTAGACTTTTTGCTGTCAGAAACCACTACCTTAGTGCTTTTATCTTTACCCCACTCCGACCTCGGCAATCGCCGCCACTTACCTGTCTTTGGATCTTTAATCCATGCAATTGCCCGCGGCGGGAAGCAAATCCCAAACTCTAGCACATTCACCCCGTTCCGCCGCGCCGCTATAAAATGCCCAAACTCGTGCGCCGTCACCAGGGCCATTAAAACCAATAAACCAACTATTACTCCAACAAATATATCCATAAACCTATTATATCACTATTTACCAAATCTGCGCGAGCGAGATTCGTATTCTTTTAAGATTATTTTAATATCTTCTTCGCCCATCTCTGGGAAGTATTTCTGCACGAACATAAACTCAGCGTAGCTTACTCGCCACAACATAAAGCCAGAGATTCTCTCCTCCCCCGAAGTCCGCACCACCATATCCACATCTGGTACCTCGGGGTGGTACAGATGTTTACGGATAGCCTCCGGCGTAATCTCCCCTTCCCGCGCCGCTGCCGTCGCCGCATCCGCAATCTCCTGTTCACCCCCGTAGTTAAAGCAGAGGCATACCGTTGCGCCAGTACAATCGGCCGTGAGCCGCTCTGCCTGGTCTATTATATTAGCAAGTTTTGGCGAAATTCTATCTTTAGACCCCAAAATCAATAGGCGCACGTTCTTTTTGGCTAGTTTTTTCGCATATCGTAGAATGTGTGTCTCTGCTAATTTCATAATATACGACACTTCCTCCGCACTTCTCCCCCAGTTTTCGGTAGAAAAAACGTAAAAAGAAATATACGGCACCCCAGCTTCTACCGCCGCATTTACCAATTTCTCAATAGCCTCAAGTCCCTTCCTGTGTCCCTCAATCTTTGGCAAACCCTTACTCTTCGCCCACCGCCGATTTCCATCGGCAATAATCCCCAGGTGCTTTAACATATTCTCCTTACTCCACCCCTGTCAACATTGACAAAATTAATAAACTATGATATAATAGAACTATATCTTCATTATCTCTTCGGATTTACTCTTAAATTCCGCATCAATCTTATCATTAAATTCCTTCGTCAGCTCGTCGATCTCTTTTTCGGCGCGCTTTTTTACGTCTTCGCTCATTTCGGTCGCAATCTTCACTGCCTTACGCGCATCTTCCCTAGCGTTGCGAATGGCTACCTTGGCATTCTCTACCTTTTCCGAGGCGTTTTTCACGATTTCCTTGCGCCGCTCCTCAGTCAGTGGTGGAATAGGCACCCGTATTACTCGCCCATCATCTGCCGGGTTTAGCCCAAGTGATTGATCTGCCCGAATCGCACTCGCAATCGCTGCGATATTGCTCGGATCGAACGGTGTTACGACGAGCAACGTCGCATCTGCGGCAGTGATATTCGCCACCTGATTTAGTGGCATATATTGCCCGTATACTTCCACCTTCACTCCACTAATCATATCTGGATGCGCCCTGCCGGTGCGCACCTTTTTCATTTCTTCCTTAAACCGCTCCACCACCCCCTCCATTTTTTTGCGGTCTTCTTTGGTGTCAAACATGAGTAACTCCTTATTTATACCCCCATTATATCATACTATTTATCAACACAGCCAACCTTCAAAGTGGCGCGATATCTGGCGCGATTTTTCCGAGCCAACCAGTTGCTTAATAACAAAAAAGTAGCCTTGGGCCCTCCTCGTTTATGGCGGGGTGGGTCGGGCTACCTATATTTACATTATATCAAACTTTCCTTTTATAGTCAATAATCTTGCACTAACTCACTACATCGTGTACACTTTTTATTTGTAAAATAGTTATTCCAATTGTAGCACAATATTCGGCTGGAGTGAGATAATTTAGGGCTTGATGTGGGCGATAAAAATGCCAGTCATTTAGCCACTTATTTGCTTCCTCTTGGCGCTCCTGAACCGTATATGCACGATTCTCGGACTCATTTAGACACTCTTTCTGATATTTACCAATGAAGTTTTCTATATGTGGTTTATCTTTGGGTGTTTGTGGTCTAGTAAAGATTTGCCGTACATTAGCTTCGTCTAGTAATTTAAATGTTTCGCCAAAGTTTTCACTACCATTATCGCAAACGAGTATGATGTCTGTACCAAATCTATCTAATACTTTCTGCATAGCTATACTACCCTGAATAGCCGTGCAGGATGAGGTTATATGGATAATTGCTTCTTTTGTATAAGTATCTATAGCGCAAAGGGCATATTGTTTACCAGTGCCACCATTTCTAATATGTTTCATATCAAACTCAATAATATGACGTGGCTTTTCTGGTTTCATGTAGTATTTCATCCGCTCTTTAGCTTTTCTAGATTGCCAAGAACGACGTACAGATTTAGACAGTTTGTCATGTATCTGAACTACTTTTGAGAAGAACATATTGTATTTCTTAATGATTCTACCTATTGTGGCAGATGATAGCTTAAAAGAATAGTCTCTTAAAAGCAGTACTGAAATTTTAACGGCAGAAAACGTTGGGTATTCCTGACGAATTTTACGTATAATACTAACAATTTCTTCTGTGTACTGTACATTTCTTGTATGTTTGGGGCGTGTACTTCTAGATTCTAGTGCAGCAATCCTTCCCACACCAGTAGCACGATTAAAACGATTCAACCATTTATAAATATAACTCCTATTACAACCAAAATGTCTAGCAGTAAGAGACACATTTCCTTTAGCATGACCTCTCAAATAATCCAATATCCGAAGACGATGTTTGGCTTCTTTAGAC
>JAFWNY010000011.1 GCA_017510075.1 Candidatus Saccharimonadota bacterium
AGAGGACCGAGTTGGACGCATCTCTAGTGTACCGGTTGTGGTCACCTACTGCATCGCCGGGTAGCTATGTGCGGAAGAGATAAGCGCTGAAAGCATATTAAGCGCGAAGCCCACTCCAAGATAAGAATTCCCAAGGAGACTCCAGAAAGAAGATCTGGTTGATAGGCGCAAGGTGGAAGCACGGCAACGTGTGGAGCCGAAGCGTACTAATAGGTCCATCGCCTTTTTATGCCCTGAACTTAACCAACAACCGGTGCTTAAAACACCGTGACGTCATTTAAAATCTTTGCACCTGATGGACATCAATGGTAATAACGAGTGACGTCTCATTATTACGATTTGGTGCCCATAGCGCTGGGGAAATACCTGTTCTCATTCCGAACACAGAAGTCAAGCCCAGTAGCGCCGATTATACTGCTCTGCGGGAAACTAGGAAGGTGCCAAATTAAGGCTTAAACTTTCTTTAAAAAGAAAGTTTAGCAAAGAAACTATTATGAAAAATGAGTTGGAAATGAATTCCAACTCATTTTTTGATGTTAGGATATCTCACTATAAGTGAGATATGAAGTGAATTTCAACTCTTTTTTTGATGTTAAAACTCCCCGCTTGCAGCGGGGAGTTTTGGTGGTGTTTAGTCGAGGCCGAGGTAGGCTTGCTGATCAGACGTGAGACGGTCGAGAGTGATGCCGATGGCTTCGAGCTTGGTCCGGGCGACCAGCTCATCGATATCGGCGGGGACATCGTAGACTTTTTTCTCGGGTAGGCCGTGATGCTCCAGCAGGTATTTGAGACAGAGGATCTGGAGCGAGAAGCTCATATCCATAATCTCGGCAGGATGACCGTTGCCTGCGGCGAGATTAACTAACCTGCCGCCGGCGAGGACATTAAGGGTGCGATTGTTGTACTTGAGCTTGTAGCCCATAATATCATCGCGACGATGCGTGACGGACTTGGCTTCTTCGGCGAGCTGGACGAGGTTGATTTCGACATCGAAATGACCGGCGTTAGCCAGGAAGGCATTGTCTTTCATTAAGAGAAAATGATGTTCGATAATGACGTCCTTGCAGCCAGTGGCGGTGACGAAGAAATCACCCAGGGGCGCAGCCTCATTCATCGTCATGACTTCAAAACCGTCTAAATTTGCCTCGATGGCTTTGACGGAGTTGATTTCGGTGACGATGACGTGAGCACCCATGCCGCGGGCGCGCATGGCGATGCCTTTGCCACAGTAACCGTAGCCAGCGACGACGACGGTCTTGCCGGCGACTAAGACATTAGTGGTGTGCATGATAGCATCCCAGACAGATTGGCCGGTACCGTACTTGTTGTCGTAATAGTGCTTACACTGAGCGCCGTTGACATCTACCATGGGGAAGGGTAAGAGCCCATGTTTCTCGAGCTGCTTGAGGCGAGTAACACCAGTGGTAGTCTCCTCGCAGCCGCCAATCAGTGGCCATTTGGCGTAATCTGGTAAACGAAGATAGGCCTCCAAGAGGTCACCGCCATCGTCAATAATGAGATCGGGTTTATTCTCGAGTACCATATTGAGATGCTGGCTGTAGCCTTTGCTGGAAATGCCGTGAACGGCATAAACTTCAACGCCAAGGCTGGCCAGGCCGGCGGCGACGTCGTCTTGGGTGGACAAAGGATTGCATCCGGTGGCAAAAACTTTGGCGCCAGCTTGCTGCAAGATAGTGGCAAGGTAGGCGGTTTTGGCCTCCATGTGAATACTCATGCCGATTTTGAGCCCGGTAAAGGCTTGCTCGGCGATCAGCTGCTTGCCGATCTCGGTGAGGGCGGGCATAAAATCTTTGACCCACTCGATCTTCTGGACTCCACGAGCGGCGAGACGTGCGTTTCGGATAATTGACATAAAAACACCTCCAAATAATAAAATGTACGAGAAACTGGGCATAGCGCCCAGTTCCGTCTTAATCTAATTATAACATATGCATAAGAATCTGAATAGTGCCTTTCGGGCACGGCGTCGCTTCGGCCCGTCGTCACGGGCGAAGCGCGCCTTCTACCTCGGTCGTAACCTCCGGAGATCCCTCAAGACACTATTCAGATTCTTTTTCAACAGTTTCTTCCTCGATAGCAGAGAGAAGGGCGTCTTCGACGTTTTTCTTCTTCTTTTTGGCGGGGGCTTTGAGGAGCTCAATATCAATATCATAGCCGGTGAGCTTAGAAGCTAGGCGGACGTTTTGGCCTTGCTTGCCGATGGCGATGGATTGCTGCTCGGGAGAGACGAAGACTTTGGCTTTCTTGCCGTCGATCTCGACTTTGGCGATCTCGGCAGGACTCAGGGCCTCGCGGATGTATTCGGAAGCGTTGTCGCTCCAGGTGATGATGTCGATTTTTTCGCGATCACCGATCTCGTTCATGACGGCGCCGACACGAATACCACGACCACCGACAAACGTACCAACTGGGTCAACGCCTGGTACAGAGGAAATAACGGCGATTTTGGTGCGGCGGCCAGCTTCGCGGGCGATGCCTTTGATCTCGACGCTGCCGTTTTCGAGCTCGGGGACTTCTTGGCGGAAGAGACACTCAATAAATTCGGCAGAGCCGCGGCTGAGGACGAGCTGGGCACCGCGGTCGCTGCGTTCGATCTTCTTGATGAGGACTTTGATGCGATTGCCGACGGTGTAGAATTCGCCGTCAATCTGCTCAGAACGAGGCATGATGCCGCTGGCGCGACCGAGGTCGATGCGAGCGAGCTTGGGCTCGACGCGGGCGACGGTACCGGTGACGATGGTGCCGATCTTGTCTTCGTACTCGGTGAGGACGGCGTTGTTTTCGGCTTCACGAAGCCGCTGGATGACGACTTGCTTGGCAGTCTGTGCGGCGACGCGACCAAAGCTCAAGACTTTGTGCTTCTCCTCGACTTGACCGCCGATCTCGGCGTCTTTGTCTTGCTTCTTGGCGTCGGATAGAGGGATCTCGGTGGAAGGGTTGTAACCTACTCCATCCTCAATGACTTCACGGCTGACAAAAACATCAGCTTCGCCAGTCTGAGTATTGAGTACGGCGCGGACGTTCATGTCGCGGTCGCCATTGTCTTTGCGCCAAGCGGCGGCGATGGCGGTCTCAATGACATTTAGTACTGTTTCCTTTGGCAAGCCCTTTTCTTCCGCAATGATATCAATCATAGTGGACATTTGTTTTAGGTCTAGGTTTTCCATGTTACTCCTTTGGAATCTTAAAAACAATTTTTATTCGCGCCTACGCTGCACGCCGGGATAATTTTTCTAAATTTTTTAACGGAAATTACTTGCGACTCACGGCTCTCTTCAGGGTTCGCGCAAGATAATTTCCTAAAATTTAGAAAAATTCTCTCGGGTTTGCTTTATGCTCATAAAAATTATTTTTTAAGATTCTAATAGTTAATAATTGATATTAAAACAACCGGCCTTAGCTGGTCGGTTAAATCTGTATGTATTTATTATAGCAAATGGCTTGAAAAAAAGCAAGAGTTTTGGTATAATAGAGGTAATAGAATTTACTTGTAATAAAAAGGAAAAATATGAACTCAAAAGAAGATGAGCGCAGAGCGCGGCTGCTAAAATCGCGAGCGGAAAGATTGCCAGATATCAAGAAGCAATTTGAGGAAGCTCAGGGGCGGAATTTTAACTCAAATTTCGCGCCTGGAGGCAAGGATGCGGAATTAGTGGGCATAAAGGGCGCTTCGAAGAAAAACGCCGCTAAAGGGGCAAAAAATGGCTCTCAGGGCAAGAATACGCCGAAAAAGGGTGCAAAAACAGTCAAAAATGCCAAAAACACGCCCAAAAATGCCGCAAAGGCAGCCAAAAACAGTGGTGCTGCGAAAGCAGACGCAGAGAAACGAAAGGTGAATCTGTCGGTGTCGGTGCGTAAGGGTGAGATGGTGCATCATCAGCGGATGTTGTCACAAGATGTAAATGCGCAGGCAACGCAGCATATTATAGGGGTGCCGGTGAATAAATCACGCTATAATGGCTATGGGGGGCAACAGGTGACGAATGCGCAGCTGAGGCAGATGCGCCCAGATATGGAAGCGGTACGGATTATCCCGATCGGAGGCGTGGGGGAATTTGGGATTGGGAAGAACATGACGATTATCGAGTATAAATCCGAGATGATCGTGATAGATATGGGGGTGTTATTTGCGGGTGAGGATTACCCGGGGGTGAATTATCTGATCCCCGATATCAAATACCTAGAGGACAATAAGGATAAGGTGAAGGCGATTTGCTTTACGCATGCGCATCTAGACCATATTGGGGCGTGCAAGCATCTACTGCCGAAGTTTTCGCAGTATACGCCGATTTATGGGACAGATTTTACGCTGGGGATGGTTAAGCGGCAGATGTCGGAGCTGGAGAATGCGCCAGAAATGAATTATTGCCCGGTGGATCCATTTAAGCATGAGGTGATTAAAGTGAGCGAGCATTTGTCGGTGGAGTTTATTCATACGTTGCATTCGATTCCGGGGAATACGGCGATTGTGGTGCGGACGCCAAATGGGCTGATTTACTTCTCGGGGGACTGGCGGTATGAGGCGAATCCGATGGGGGTACAGACGGATTATGAGCGGATTGACGAGATTGTAGCGAAGGAGGGGGTGGACTTGTTGGTAAATGAGTCAACTAATATTGATTCGCCAGGGCGGCACCCGCATTCGGAGTATGATGTGGGGGAGAACTTGGGGCGAGTGATGGACCATTATGTGGGTGGGCGCGTGATTATTTCGTGTTTTTCGTCGCAGATATCGCGAATTGAGTTGATATTGAAAGAGGCGGCGAAGCGGGGGCGGAAGGTGGCTTTCTCGGGATTTTCGATGATTAATAACGTAGAGGTGGCGCTCAGGGCGAAATCCATCAAGGTGCCGAAAGATACGATCATGAAGATGGAGGATATTATTAAGCTGCCGGATGAGAAGGTGTGTATTGTGTGTACGGGGTCGCAGGGCGAATTGAATGCGGTGTTGAACCGGATGGTGAGTGGGGCGCATAAGCATATTAAGATCAAGCCGACGGATACGATTGTGTTCTCGAGCAACCCGATCCCGGGGAATGAGCCGCACGTGGTCTCGACCGTGGATGGGCTGCTGCGCGAAGGGGCGCAAGTGATCCAGAATGGCAAGACGCACCTCACAAATATCGGGCCGCTGCATTTGTCGGGGCACGCGTATTATGAGGACCATGTGGATTTCGTGACGAGGCTCAATCCGACGAATTACATGCCATATCACGGGGAGTTCTATATGCTGGAGCACAATGCGGAGATGGCGGAGAATGTGATCGGGATACCTAAAGACAGGATACTGCTGGCGGATGATGGCGATATGGTGGAACTAATGCCAGATAAGACAATTCGCAAATGTGGGCGGATTCATGTGGGGAACAAGCTGTTTGATGATGCGGATAGGCCGGTGCATGAGGCAGTAGTGAAGGATAGGATTCATATATCGCGCGAGGGGATATTTGTGGTGGTGCTGACGCTAAATAAGAAAACTGGGCACCTAATGAAGACGCCGGATATTGTGTCTAGGGCATTTGTGTACCTGGATAATTCGGAGGAGCTGATTGGGAAAATTCGCCACTATCTGCGGCAAAAGACTGATAAATCC
This sequence comes from Candidatus Saccharimonadota bacterium, assembly GCA_017510075.1. Classification (GTDB taxonomy): domain Bacteria; phylum Patescibacteriota; class Saccharimonadia; order Saccharimonadales; family Saccharimonadaceae; genus Nanosyncoccus. The sequence goes on from JAFWNY010000011.1 coordinate 5,615, forward strand.
ATTTCGACTGACCCGGATATGAAGGTGCTGAAAGAGGAAATTAAAGAGGATATCACTCATATACTATTTGATGCGACGGAGCACACTCCAATAGTGATACCGGTGATTAATAAAGTATAAAGTTTATATAGACAAAACTGTAAAAGTGCGATATAATGTAGGTATTGGGCTGGCCGGAAGGTCTTGGTCCACCGGAAGGCGGGTCATGCACCCGCCACTTTGGTATATTGGAGGCAAATGAATAAGCAATTAGTTTTTATTGACGATTCGGGTGATCCTGGCTTTAAAGCTGTTTCAAGTGATAATTTTGTTATGGCCGCGGCGTTTTTTGTTGACCCAGGAGTTGCTGAGTCCATCATGCACAAGATCGATGAGTATCGTAAACTTCTTGGCTGGAAGTATAATCACGAATTTAAGTTTACAAAGAATCCAAAGTATGTGGTAGTTGAGGCGCTCCGCCGGGTTCACGAATACGATTTTCAAGTATATGCGGTTTATATCGAAAAAAATGATTTCCGCGAGATTACTCCAACAATGGCTTCATTCTTTGACAGGGAGAAGCTTTACAACTGGATGATAAAAGAACTTCTCCAAGAAATACCGCTTGAAACTGCCAAGATTACAATTGATGGTCGTTCGAGTAAGCAAAACATGAAAAATACTAAAACATATCTAAGACGTGAAATTAACAGTGACAATGCAAGGAAACTAGACATTAAATTTGAGGATTCCGTTAAGACTAATTTGCTCCAATTGGCCGATTTAATCGCTGGTTCAATAAACCGCTCCTTACAGCCAGACAAGACCGACTCAAATGACTACATTTCTATATTCGAGGATAAGATTGTGAAAATTCAGAAGATCAACTTTAGGTGATAAAAGTATTGCATTTTTGGCATAAGTATGCTATCATAAGAGTAGAGGAAGCCAGCCCGAAAAGTGTCCGTTCTGGACGCCTGCTTGTAAGAGATAGGGTTGGTTTCGTTTTTTTGTGTGACTTATCTAGCGGCGTGGTCTGTTTAAAATTAGGCTAAAAATAAGCATATTTGCATTGCAAATGTGTGAAAGATGGTGTATAATGGGGACAGAACGGTATTAATAATATAAGTGAGGTAGAATGGTAACCATTATAAACAATATAATAAAATCATGTGGGGTGGCTTTGTCAGAAGGAGCGAAGCCATCTTGGAGGAGAGTCTCGCGGAGGGGGATCTTGGGGGTGGCACTACTAATAAGTACGGTGGGGTTGGGGGCAGTAAAAGTGGCAGCCGATACTACAGTAACCAGTGACGTATCCGTCACTGTCTCATCATCCTGTACCTTTACCGCAGGTGGTGGTACATATAGTGAATCAGTAGTAGGTGGTAATACTGCTACCATTACTGCAAATCCTATTACCACTAACTGCAATGATCCAAGTGGCTATGCTATTTACGCCATTGGTTATTCTGGTGATAGTTATAGTGCTACTACTCATACCGACATGATATCCTCACTAGGTAGTAGTTACAACATTAAGACCGATGGTACTGGTACTTATGGTTCTAGTTGGAAGATGAAGCTTACTAATCCTTCTAATGCTACTATATCAGGAAACTTTGGTAGTAGTTATCAAAACATCCCCTCTACCTTCACCCAAGTAGCTACATATGCCAATAATACTACATCAGGCAGTATTACTCCATCCTACCAAGTAGCAGTCTCTTCCTCTCAACCAGCTGGTACTTATACTGGTAAAGTTAAATATGTACTAGTACATCCTAATACAACGGCAGCTGGTACCTACAATATTGCTTATAACGCTAATGGCGGTAGTGGTACTACTACTGGGCATACCGGAGTGTATAACTTTGACCCAGTAACATTAAATGCCAATGGCTTTACTCGTAGCGGCTATGCCTTTGCTGGATGGTGTACTACAAATACCAGCCAATACTCTTGCACTGATGGTGTACTTTATCAATCAGGAGATGGAGTAACCAGCCTAGGCACTGCAGGCTCTACTGTGACTCTTTATGCTATATGGAACGAATTATGTGCAGGATATACCACCATGCAGGAGCTAGACTCTTCCTCCATTGCCACATTACTACCAACTACCGGAAGCACAGCCACCGTATGTGATACACGTGATGAAGGAAAATACACCATCGGCAAGCTGGCGGATAATAATTACTGGATGCTTGATAACCTCGCCCTAGACCTCACTGACTCCACTGTACTGAGCGCTATGGATAGTACTAATACCAATGCCTCAGATACTACTCTAGGCTATCTCAAAAATGGCGGAGGCACCACTTCAGACCAATATGCTACGGCCGCAGTCGCCAACTGGACATCCAGCTATAGTTACTCTGCTCCACTCGTAAACATGACCAATAAAGATACTGTCCCACAAGGCAGTGACCCACTAGCCGCAGAGGCTCTAGCTGGCAACTGGAAGATTGGTGGCTACTACAACTACTGTGCCGCATCTGCCGGAAGTTACTGTTACGGTAACGGCACGAGTGCTGGTACTTCCAGCGGTAATGCATCGGAAAGCATCTGCCCGAAAGGTTGGCGCTTACCAACTGGCAATACTACTGGTGAATACAGCGCCTTAGCTAATGCTATATATGGCTCTACTGGTTCTACCAGTGACGCTACAGCTTATGCTAATTACCGTGCTGCTCTCCACCTACCCCTGTCGGGCTACTTCCGCAATGGCTCGCCGCTCAATCAGGGTAGCAGCGGCCGCTGGTGGTCTTCTACGCGCAACAATAATAACTACGTGTACTACCTCGTCGCGTATACGTCCTATATCTACCCAGCGCTCAGCGACTTTCGCAACTACGGTTTCTCTGTGCGATGCGTGATGGGATCCTGAGGCTGGTTGTAGGCTCGGTGGTGCTGCCCCGCTAGTTCCTTGTTCCGGTTCCGCGTGGTGGGGTTTGGAGTGCTGGTTCCGGGGTTCCTGGGTCCGGTGCTTCCCCTATGCCCTCCAAGAAGGAAGATCGCCGAAGGCGTGAAAAAGTAATACAATTAAAATATGGAATAAAGAATGGGAAATAAGGTTCAGAGAGCGAGGGGTTACCCCCATAAACAAGAAGCAGCTTCGGAATTGATGAAACGAGTAGCGATAAAAGCGCCGATCAAGAAAAGAATGGAGGCGGATTTCTCTCCTGCGGAAGCAGAGGAGATCCGCCAGAGAATGCGAAAAATAGAGCAGGGACAAGAAGAGCTTGAGCGCGAGCGTAGTGAAGCCGAGCTGGAGCGGCGTAAAAAATTAATCCAAATCAAGAAAACGGCAAGAGAGCTAGAGAAAGGGAATAATTCGTGCATCATCATGTTCCCCTCGTACACCAAGAAGAAGAATGATGTAGATTGGCATAAGATGGGAGATTTCTCGGCGTTGTATTATGCCTACCGCATAGCAACGAGGCTAGGAAGAAAAGCCCGCATCATGAAGGACAACGATAAGTTTTCGAAAATGCATTCGGTGGTGAGTGTGTGCAGTATGGAGAGATTGGTCGGTCAGATGATGTTGCTAAATGAAATTGGGGGATATGAAAAAACTCTGGATGGGATCCATATTTTTCACCTAAAACAGCCACTTTCGGATGAAGAAGTAGCAGTGCTGAGAAATACTGAGCAGAGAAGGTTGGATGCGATGCATAACGTGCTGAGACCCAAGCAGGCTGACCCGGCAGTGTATCAAGCGATTTTGATGGTGGATAGGCAAGTGCTGCCGCGAACCAGCAGGATGGAAAGAGGCTACTATATGACGATTGGAGATTCGATGGCGAAGGAGATTCATAAATTGACGCAAGTGTATTTTCAATATGCTAGTGGGTATTTGGAAGGAGAGACGGCGAGGAAGACTTTGCTGAGCCTAGTGGATGGATTGCTCGCGGGAGTGGCACTGCTAGGTGAGGTGAACGTGTGGGGGTATGATGTGGCGACGTCGATCGGGGAAAATCTTTGTCATTTAAAGCAATTGATAACGGAGATGAAATGAGGTGATTATGCCAGTAAAAAATGAAACTCCGGTAAAAACCAAGAAGGATATTCGTAAGATGATGGAGCGAGCATTAAAGACAATGAGCGAAATGGGAAAACCAGCATTTGAAGCGCTAAAAAATGACGGATACCAGGATTTTTTCGGATATTTGCGAATCAATAGCGATGAGGAGGCTTCTGAGTGGTTAAGGAAAGATGGGCGGAATTTACTATTGGCGGAGCTATATATAGCGGAACGCCTGGCGCGCAAAGGAGGCAAGCGCAAAACGATGGATACGCATGGTTTTGAAATGAATTTGTTTGAGAACTTGATGCGACTGCGTGATGCGTTGTGGGATGCAGAGTATTACCCAAGTAGAGGGACGGTACATGTGATTTTTGACCCGGTGCAAAGGGAAATATTTGCGGCGCCATATGTGGATAGGATTTTGCATCACTGGGTGGTGGGAACGATTATGAAATGGCAGGATTCGAGATTGATATTTGACTCGTATTCGTGCAGGAAAAATAAAGGGACGCTGTTTGGAATTAAGAGGTTGAGGCATCATATACTGTCGGTGTCGGATAACATGCGGAAAAGAGCGTATGTGGTACAGCTGGATATATCAGGGTATTTTATGCATATTCAGCGAGATGTGCTGTATAGACGGGTGCTGGAGGGGATAAACAAGCAGTTTCCGCCAAAGAAGAGAGATAAGCGGTATTTTATTTTGAGGTGGGCAGTGAGGCGGGTGGTGTTTGATGATCCGACGGAGGGGGTGAGGTTGCAGGGTACGTATGCGGATTGGAGGGGATTGCCGGATGACAAAAGTTTGATGATGCAGCCGCCGGGACAGGGGATGGTGATCGGGAATTATACTTCGCAAACCTTTTCGAATATATACTTAGATCCGCTAGATAGGTTTATTACGATGACGCTGGGGTGGAAACATTATGGGCGGTATGTGGACGATTTTTTCATTGTGGTGACGGAGGAAGAGTTGCCGTCGGTGAGACGGGATATTCAGGCAATTCAGGATTTCTTGGCTGGATATGGGTTGAGCTTGAATAAGAAGAAGACGAAGGTTACAGAGGCACACAAAGGGGTGAAGTTCCTGGGGGCAGTGGTGAGGGGGTTTTATATTTACCCCGGTAAGAGGATTGTGCAGAATTTTCATGAAGCGGTATATAAGGTAGCGGTAGGGGAAGAGGATCCGGATGTGATAGTGTCATATCTGGGGATGTTTTCTCATTATGATGCAGGGAAGATAATTCGGAGGGCGTTTGCGAAGGTGGGGTGGGATTATGTGTACGATAAAAAACACAAGATTTGAATTATGCGGTATACTAATAAGTAGGGAATCGCTAGGATGGCTATGTATGATGATAAGTCTACTGGTCGTAGGCACCTTGAAAATATAAGGGCAAAAAGATATACTCTACGATGAGTGGAGTTTGTGATCTGGCTGATGGCATGGGGTGGGTGCTGGCAGTGAAATCTAGCTACTTCGGCTAAGGCTGGAAGCGGTAAGCTAAAAATATCTTTGCAAGCTGCTGTTTGTGGTTTGTTGGTGCTCGTCTGTTGGGGGCGTCGGGCGTACGCGTTGGCGTGCAGTTGCTCTTTATTGTTGAGCTTGACTCCGTGCTTTGCTATCGTTATCCTACCCCTGTCGGGCTACTTCAACAATGGCTCGCCGAACAATCAGGGTAGCAACGGCAACTGGTGGTCTTCTACGCGCAACAATAATAACAACATGTACAACCTCAACGCGAATACGTCCAATATCAACCCAGCGAACAACAACAATCGCAACAACGGTAACTCTGTGCGATGCGTGATGGGATCCTGAGGCTGGTTGTAGGCTCGGTGGTGCTGCCCCGCTAGTTCCTTGTTCCGGTTCCGCGTGGTGGGGTTTGGAGTGCTGGTTCCGGGGTTCCTGGTTCCGGTGCTTCCCCTATGCCCATGTAGAAGGTAAAGATTCCTGAGGGGTAGGAACTTGGGCGTGGGGTGTTGGTGTTGAGTGAGCCTATTGGGGCTATGCGTCAATTTGTTTGTATTTTGGGAATGGTGAGGTGTTAAATGTTGGTGGCGGTGAGGAGGTGGTCGAAGAGGCAGCTTAAGAAGTGTTTGGAAGTTTTGCAAATTTTTGCAAAAAGGAGGGTGGATTTGGAAGTTTTTGCAAATTTTTGCAAAAAGTATTGACGGATAAGAGTGGATGTGATATACTTATGGTAAGATGTAAGAAAGGAGCTTGGAATGTTGATAGAACGTCCTGAATATATGGAGAGATTGAAGTCTTTTAAGGATCAAGATTTAATTAAGGTAGTGACTGGGCTGAGGCGGTCTGGGAAATCTACGTTGTTTGAACTGTTTATACGTTATCTGAAAACTATTGGGGTGGAGGATGACCAGATAATCAAGATTAATTTTGATGACCCGATGTATAATTTTGAGACAGCGAAAGAGTTGTACAATTATTTGCTGGAGTGGGCGCCAGAGGGGAAGAAAGCTTATGTGTTTTTGGATGAGGTGCAGATGGTGCCGGAGTTTCAGAAGGCGGTAAATGGGCTGAGGATTCGGGAGAATTTTGATGTGTATATTACGGGGTCAAATGCCTATTTGCTGTCGGGTGAGTTGGCGACATTGCTATCGGGTAGGTATATTGAGATTCATATGCTACCGTTGTCATTTAAAGAATATCTAATGGGGTTGTATCCTGAGGTGGGGGATATTGAAGTATTGAAAAGAAAGGTCAATTTGCGGGCGGTGTTCGATGATTATATGAACTATGGGGGGTTGCCGCAGACGATAAATTATTATGCGCAGAATGACGGCGTAATGGTGCCTGAAGCAACAGAGATACGGGAATACATTGAGAATATTTTTAGTACAATCGTGTATAAGGATATTATGATGCGGAGGAAGGTGGGCGATAAGGACTTGCTAGAGAGGATTATTAAGTTTATACTAGATAATATTGGGCAACCTTTGAGTACAAAGCGAATTACCGATGTGCTAAATGGTAATCAACGTAAAGTAAGCTACCATACAGTGGAGAATTATATTGCGGCGCTAGAGGAATGCTTTTTGATTTATCGGGTGGATAGGTATGATGTGCGGGGGAGGGAGTTATTGTCTACGGGATATAAGTATTTTGTGGTGGACTCGGGGCTTCGGAGCTATTTGCTGGGGAGGGGTATGGACGAAGACTCGGGGCAGCTACTTGAGAATGTGGTGTATTTGGAACTAATGCGCCGTAGGAATCAGGTGCGAGTGGGGAAATATGATAATTTGGAGGTGGATTTTGTGGCGGATAATAGGGATAGCGTGGCATATTATCAGGTGTCTAAGGATGTAAGTGGGGCAGAGACATTCGAGCGAGAAGTGAAGCCTCTTCAGGGGATAGATGACAATTACCCGAAGTATTTGTTGACGTTGGATGGGGGTGCGAGTGGTGATTTGAAGGGGGTAATGCATGAAAATGTAGTGGAGTGGTTGCTGGGGTAATTTGGTGAAGGTGAGGGCGGTGGGTTTAAGCTTGATTGGTGGCGGCGAGGTCGGTGCGCTCGCGGACACTAGACTCTATAAAGATGTCCCACTAAACCCTTGCTTTTTTCGTCAAAAAAGCTTAAAATAAACTTAAGAATACTAAACTAAACGAGGTTTTATCTAATGGATAAAAAGTTTTCTATCAAAAGTCTAATCATTATTATCGCAGCGGTGCTTGGTGTTATCGCCACATTCTTGCCGTGGGCTACCGTTTCGTTCCTCGGTGTGTCCGAGAGCGTCAATGGGCTTGGCGGTGACGGCGTCATGGGTGACGGCATTATTACTCTCATCCTCTTCATCGTAGCTGGCGTACTCGCTGGCATTAAGTTCCAAGGTGGCATGGGCACCGGTTTCAAGGTCGCTATCACCATCATTAGCGCTATCGCTGCTATCATCGGTATGGTCGAGATTGCCAATATCAATGGTAATTCGCTTGGCCTCGCTTCTGTTGGTTTTGGTGTCTACTTAGTCATCATCGCTGGTATCGCTGGCGCCATCCTCCCTTGGATCCCAATGGGCGAAAAATCTTCCGACAAGAAAAAGTCCAAGAAGTAATCCTCTTGACTACTAATATCACCCCTATTCATGGGGGTGATATTTTATATTCCGAACTCTAGTGGTGCGGTAAAATCGTACCACATTGTTACAGAATCTATTTTAAACCAAGATCAGTAAATATGTCTCTTTTTATATCGCTAATGTTGCACTTGAGATGTAAGTTCAGAAGCTCTAAGGACAATTGGAGAGAAATATGATATAATAAACAGGGAGATAAGAGATGAGTCCATATAAAGAAAAACTTATTAAAGCTGATTCTGTGGACGAGCTAGTTAAAAAAGGCATTAAGTACATCCAAGAGTCTGGGGAGAGGATCTGGACCACGTCTGGTTTAGCTCTACAATCAAACAATGTGACATACGTCCTAGAAAATTCATTCAATAGAGTTCACGCCTTACGAGAGCCTGTCTCAATAAAATATTTCGCTAGAGAATTATTTGCTTATTTTGTTGGGAGTTTAAAGGTCAATGAAGGATTAAGCGACGCGTCTAAATTCTGGAATAAAATTGCTGACGAAAACGGAATGATAAACTCGAATTACGGATACTATGTTTTTAGGAAACAAACACCTGAAGGTAAAAGTCAATTACAATGGGTTCGCAATAACATTCTCGAAAATCAAGACACGAGACAAGCGGTTATTAATATTAACGGAATAGAGCATAAAAGAGTCACGAAAGATTTTCCATGTACGCTAGGGTTAGTTTTTCATCTTGATGGCGGCACTTTGAATCTTGACGTGTCATCTCGTAGTACCGATGTAATCACTGGACTTCCGTATGATATTGGCTTCTTTTCCTTCGTGTTGGAACTATTAGCAGCTCTATTGTCTCAAGACCTTGGCAAAAATATTAATGCAGGCTATACGGCAATGCATGCGTTTTTTACACAAATTTACGACAGGACTAAAAATAAAGTACCTGAGATATTAAAAAATAACCTTAATAACAGTCTTCAACAAATGCCACGTATAACCGATGCCGAGGCAACGTTGGAAGATATCATTAAAATTAGTGAAAGACCCCCGAAAACAGATATTATCAAATGGGTAATTAAAAATAAGGAGTAGTTATGAAGTTATATCTTGCGTCTTACGCTATGGTCACTATGGCAAAAATTATTGAGCATGAAGGTCTCGATTCTGTTGGGAAGAAAGTAATTTTTATCCCAACCGCCGGCGACCCGTATGATAATAGGGATTTTGTTGAAGCTGATAAACTTGCGCTCGAAAAATATGGTCTTAACGTTGTCGAGATGGATGTAAAAAATAAAGACGAAGAAGAAATCCGAAAAACTATTGATGGAGCTGACGTTGTCTTGGTTGCGGGTGGAGATACTTTTTATCTAATGGAGAAGCTGAAAGAAAGTGGAGCAGATAAAATTATAAAGAAATTTATAGAAAAGGGCGGCGTATATATTGGCTCAAGTGCAGGCTCCATTGTTTGCTGCCCGACAATTGAGGGTGCAGAAGAATTTGATGATCCAAGCCTGGCGCCCAGATTGGACAATTTTGACGGGATGGGAGTTTTTAAAGATGTAATAATTCCACATACGCATAAGGAAAAGTACTTCGAGCGCGTAAAAAGAGCAACTAAGAAGCTGGAGTCTAAGGGGTATAAAGTGCATCCGCTGACTGATGACGATGTTTTGTTTTTTGACGGGGGCTCTTGCGCAATCTTATAAAAAGAGCCCCCAGAATAAAGGGGCTCAAGTATCTTAACGATTAAATAGATAATCGTTTTCAGATACGACATAAATTGGAGATTCGGACAACTTTTTTCTTTCATCTTTGTTGTAAAGATATAGGAGCTCAACTGTGGGTAAAAACGGAATTTTATTGTCGGTATAATATCTAGAGGCCGACAATGCTGAAATTTCTACTCCAAGATTTTTCGCTATCTCGCCTTTTGTCCTAAAATAAGGCTTATCGCCTTCGAGTTGATAAGAAAAAATTGTCGGCTTGAGCGAAACGACCTCGAAGTGAATACCACGAAATGCGCTCGCAGAAAATCCGAGATTAGGATTGATTGAAGTAAGAATGCCGCGAATCCCATCTCCAAAAGTTTCTTTGAGTCGGTCTTGGGAATAAGAGAATAGCACACTCATTGTATTTTCTGGCGCCCAAGCCGCATTCCAGGCTCTAGAGGACTCAATAATTTCGCCGTCCGCAAAGCCCAAATAGGCTAACATTTCTTTTGTATAATTGTAAGAAATTCTGCCGTACGACGAATACGCGAACGGCAAGTCTTCTCCCTCCACAAAGGCGCCATATACTGCAATCTCGCCGGGGTTTGCATAATGCAAATTACAAAAACCGCGGCTATATAATGCACTAATCTCTGTTAATATTGGTGAAAAAATAATTTTCTTCCCAGTTACTCTTTCATGAACTATCATGATCTTGCCGTTGGGGCCGTCGATAAACTCCTTGTCTTTCAGCACTATCTCTGTGTGCACACCAATATCGGCGAAGGGGCTGAAATTTATATTGCACATATGCGAAGATGGAAGACCGATATTAGCTCCATTGACATTAATATGCAACCCAGAGAAATATACATCGAGCTCATCGGCGAGGCGCGTTATCTCCTGGAGAATAAGAGAGTCGTTCGGAACAATCCTGCCTTCGTTAACCATGTGTTCAAATTTAGCGCAGGTTCCTGCCTCGGTTGACCGAAGCGACTGCGACGATATCAGCTCTTCAGGAATAGACCACACCTTATTAACTTCGTAAGCGCCGAGGTGCATTAATAGTTGCATAGATAGATCAAACTCACCAAATACGTAGTGATGTGACGCAACCATTTCTTTAATTCGATCCGCATATAATTGGCGGATTGGAACTAGGAATTGGTTAGTGCCCCATCGGAAGTTTTTGCGCGGCACAGATGAGTTTTCCTGCTCATCCCTGATTTTTTGAAACAGATTTCGTTTCTCGACAGCTCGTGCGAGTAGATCCTGTAGTCCTTCGTTGCCGTTTGCGACTATGTAGGAATTTGGTAAATCTAAAAGTAGATTTTTACCGCATAGTGCATAATCATCAGACAACAAGATTGGACTAATTGTCTCGCGGACTATCTTCTTGAGAGAGGTTAGGCTACCTATGCCGTTAAAGAGAGTATTGACTTCCGAATCGCTGATATTTTCAGACACATCCAACTCCCCGTTAATGCCGGGGATAAGTAAATCTGAAATTTTCTTTCTTCTGATAGAAAACTCGCGATTCATTAACTCAATTGCCGTGGGATTTCTCTCCTCAAACATAGTTACATCAACCTTGATGGGTGGAAAATTATCGAAGTGCACGAACGCTAACCTGATTGCGAGTCTCAATAAATCATCGATGTTCAGAAACCTAAAATCATTCTGAGTGGCGACAATTTGATTAAATACGACGGGTGAATAAAAACCAACTGAGGGTCTCGATAGATTCATATTGTCATCTCCTTTTTAATGTTCTAGAAAGATTGGGGCTTCTTATTCATATTATAACAGATTAAATAAATTTTTCAAGTAGTGCGGTAGTGCAGTGGCCCTGGGTGCAAGTTTGTCGCCTTAAATTTTAAGGTAAACATACTATGTTGCAACAAATAAAATGTGCTGCAATAAAACTTGGCAAAAAGACCAGTTGGCCAGAAATAGCTTTAAGAACCTAGAAATCAACAACAAAAATGAGGTCTCTTTCAGGTGGAAGAAGCCCCTAGAGCATATATTCAGCAATGCTTCGACCGAAGAATTTCGGTCTGGTGCCCGAGATGGGACTTGAACCCATATGGATCGCTCCATTCGATTTTAAGTCGAACGCGTATACCAATTCCGCCACTCGGGCTGGTCTAGATATGATTATAGCATGGATGGTGGTTTTTTGCTAGTGGTGGTGATATAATGGGGGTATGAATATTTTGTATTGCGGTGATGCGGGGATCGCGAAGGGGGTGTTGGTGTCGATATTGTCGCTGATGATGAGGGGCGGGAAGGATGCTATATATAATATATATATAATGACGATTGATTGCGAGGGGGTGAAGCCGTTTCCTGCGGGGCGGGCGAGGTTTTTGGATAAGTTGGTGAAGGGGTATAATGCGAGGAATTCGGTACGGCTGATTGATGCGACGAAGGTGTTTATGGAGAATTTACCACGTAAGAATATGGGGTCTTATTTTACGCCGTGTTCGATGCTAAGGCTGTATGCAGATAAAGTGCCGGAGCTGGCGGCGCTAGACAGACTGCTGTATTTGGATTATGACGTGGTGTGCCGGGGGGATATAAGGGAGTTTTATGGGATGGATATGACTGGGGTGGAGGCGGCCGGGGTGCTGGATATTTATGGGCGGTGGTTTTATCATTATCGGGGGCTTTTCCGGCAGGATTACATGAACTCTGGGGTGATGCTATTTAATATGCCGGAGTGTGTGAAATCGGGATGTTTGGCGCGGGCGGCGAAGCTTTGTACGGAGCGTAAGATGATGCTGGCGGATCAAGCGGCGCTGAATAAGGTGATTGAACATCGTAAATTGGTGGAACGGAAGTACAATGAGCAGGGGGAGCGACCGCGTGAAGACACTGTGCTACATCATTTTTCGAATAACTTTAAATTTTGGCCGGTGTTTCATGTACAGAAAGTGAAGCCTTTTGAGGTGGAGAAGGTGCATAAAGTTTTGAAAATTTATGAATATGATGATATACTAGATGTATATAAAGAATTAACAGAAGCATTTTAGTGAAATGAGTATATTTAATACAGGGGTTAATCCGTTCAAAAAGACAAAAGTGGTGCCGGTGTTTTTGACGATTACGGATGACTATGCGAAGTATGCGGCGGCGGCGATTAATTCACTAATGAAGCATGCGGCGCCGGAGCGGAATTATCGGGTGATTGTGATGTATGATAAGCTGGGGTGGCGGAATCGGTTGCGGCTGAGAAATTTGGTGACGAGGAATTGTGCGATTGAGTTTCATAAGATGAAATATAATTTGTATATGCAGATAATTGTGCGGTATTGTGCGAAGCGGACGGGGTCGGGGGATTTCTTCTCGAGTGCGGTATATTATTATAGGGCGTTTATCGCGCGGTTGTTTCCGCAGTATGATAAGGGGATATACATTGATTCTGATACGATATTGATGGGTGATATTGGTGAGTTGTATGATGCGGACTTGGGGGATAAGGTGATTGCGGCGCGAGTGGATCCGAAGGTGGCGGCGGTGCCGGAGTTTGTGCGATATGTGGAGAATGCGCTTGGGGTGCCGGCGAAGGAATACGTTAATTCTGGGGTGTTATTGATGGATTTGAAGAAATTACGGAAGCTGCGTTATATTACGCGGATGACGGATTTGATTCGGGAGTATGATGCGGATTTGGTGGCGCCAGATCAGGATTATTTGAATGTGATATTGAAGGGACAGATTAAACATTTGGGGCGAGAGTGGAACTGTCAGCCGGAGGGGGAGAGTTATAGAGGGGCGAAGTTGCTTCATTTTAACCTGTCGAAGAAGCCATGGTATCACGAAGATGTGACCTGTGGGGAGTTGTTTTGGAAGGCGGCGAAGGGGACGGGGTTTTATGGGGATTTGATGCGAGAGAAAGAGTCGTATTCGATAGATGATGCGAAGGAAGCGCAAATGAAAATAACTGCCTTGATTGAAAAGGCAGAGAGATTATCAAAGGTGGAGACGCCATTGATTGGCGGGCTAATTAAGGAAGTGAAAGAATAGCCTCTGGATAAGACGAAACCTTATTAACAAAAATGGAGGTGCCTACCGGAATTGAACCGGTGTACGCGGTTTTGCAGACCGCTGCGTAACCACTCCGCCAAAGCACCACCTACGACCATTATAGCATATTTTATGCGAGTGCGCTATATATAATATAGCTATAATAAATGGTAAAGATAGCGAGCATGAAAACGCCTTCGACGCGGGTGATTTTATGATTGCGCTGAGCGAGGATGCATAGAATAAAGGTAGATAAAAGTAACATAACGAGGTCTATGAATTCGAACCCGGCGGGACTAATACCACCCGAGATAACGATAGGAAGGGCAAGAACGATACAGATGTTAAATATATTGCTGCCGACAATGTTGCCGACGAGGAGGTCGGACTCGCCTTTCTTGGCGGCGGTGACGGTGGTGACTAGCTCGGGGAGGGAAGTGCCGAGAGCAACGATAGTAAGCGAAATGATGCGTTCGGATATGCCGATATTCTCGGCAATGGTGCTGGCGGAATTGACGACGAACTGGCTGCCAGCGGCGACGCCGGCGAGCCCGATAATGACAAAGAGGATGGACTTGCCAAGAGTGTATTTGGGCTCCTCGGATTTTTTAGCTTCTTTTTTGTTTTTGCGGGCGAGAGTGATGAGATAATAGAGAAAAATACCAAACAACAAGAGGCAAATAAGAGCATCGCTACGAGAGAAGACGTTGGTAATAGCACCAGTAAGATTGACGTCAAGGAATAAAATAATCAGCGCAGTGGAGATGAGAAGAAGAAGCGGGAGCTCTTTGGAGACGGTGGCTTTCTTGACTTTGATGGGATGGATAACGGCGGCGACGCCAATGAGGAGGAGGACGTTGATGATGTTGCTACCAATAACGTTGCCGAGAAGGATGTCGGTATTACCATTGATAAGCGATGAGAATGAAACGGCGAGCTCTGGCGCACCGGTGCCGAAAGCGACGATAGTGAGGCCGATTAAAAGTTTGCTAACTTTGAAGTTGGAAGCGACAGATGAAGCGCCATCAACAAGCCAATCGGCGCCCTTGATGAGGAAGATGAAACCAAGAATGAGGAACAGTATTTGTAGGAATATTTCCATATGTTTATCTTATTAAATGCTTATGTATATAATTATAGCATGAATTTTGTTGAAAAATAAAAAAATGTGGTATAATGAATGTAAGATACATGCGAATGTAGCTCAGTTGTTTAGAGCGCTTCCTTGCCAAGGAAGAGGTCGAGAGTTAGAGTCTCTTCATTCGCACCATCTAAGTAAAAGCCACCAATGTGGCATTTTTCTTGCCTCGCTCTATCATGAGTAGTACTTTGGCAAGAGAAGATACCACCTTGACGGCTTTTGATCTTGAATGATATAATAGGTATATAAATAAGGAGAAAATATGCCCACAGGTGGAATAATAGCAATCGTGATCGTGGTGATAATTGTATTGATTGTTGCTTTGATTGCGGGGATTTATAATAGTTTGGTAAAATTAGACGAGCGCGTAAATGAGGCGTGGTCAGATATTACGGTGCAGCTTAAGTATCGTGCAGATTTGATCCCGAATGTGGTGGAGACGGTGAAGGGGTATGCAAAGCATGAGAAAGAGACTTTTCAGATGGTGACGGAAGCTAGAAGCGCGGTGATGGGGGCGAAGACGGTAAAGCAGGCGGCTGAAGCAGAGAAAGGAATGTCTGCGGCGCTTGGTAAGATTTTTGCGATTGCAGAGGCTTATCCAGAGCTTAAGGCAAATGAGAACTTCGTTAAGTTGCAGTCGCAGTTGCAGGACGTAGAAGACAAGATTCAGGCGGCACGGCGGTTTTATAATGCGGGGGCGAAAGATCTTAACACCAAGATTAAGACCTTCCCGACTAATTTGATTAATAATTTCGTGGGGCATTTTAAGAAGCGTGATTATTTCGAGGTAGAAGAGTCGGAGAAAGCTCGTATCAAGGATGCACCAGAAGTAAAATTCTAAGCTGTATTTATGGGTGTGGCAAATTTACGGCGCACCTATTTGTAGAAAAGGAATTCCGTTATGTACAAGCAGATTGCAGAGAATAAACGTAGAACTATATATATTATAGTGGGTTTTGTACTGATAATTGGGGTGATAGCGGCATTGTTTGCATGGGTGTATAATGACCCGTGGATAGCGGTGTGGACGGTAGTGGTGGCGATAGTATATGCTGTGATCCAGTATTTTGCTGCTTCGTCCGTGGCAATGGCGATGACTGGCGCGCGCGAAATTACAAAGAAAGACAACCCGAGACTATATAATATAGTGGAGAATTTGTCGATTACGACGGGCTTACCGATGCCAAAAGTATATATTATAGACGATAAGGCGCCAAACGCGTTTGCAACTGGGCGCGACCCGAAGCATGCCTCGGTAGCGGCGACAAGTGGCTTGCTGGATATCATGAATGACAAAGAGCTAAATGCGGTGATGGCGCACGAGATGTCGCATGTGAAGAATTATGATATTAGGGTGTCGATGATTGTGTTTGGGCTAGTGTGCGTGATCGGGCTGGTGAGTGACTTGGCGTTTCGGATGATGTTCTATGGTAATCGGCGAAGAGACAATGAGGGGAGCCCGGTGGGATATGTGCTAATAATGATCGCGGCAGTGTTGTCGCCACTCGTGGCGGCGGTGGCGCAGATGGCGGTTTCGCGTCAAAGGGAGTACCTGGCGGATGCTTCGGCGGTCAATATCACGCGATACCCAGAAGGTATGATTGATGCTTTGAAAAAGCTGCAATCGCACAGTACGCCAATGAAGAGCCAGAATATAGCAACAGAGGCGATGTATATTAATAATCCGCTGAGGAAAGGGTTTTTCAGTAATTTGTTATCGTCGCATCCGCCGATCGAGAAGAGGATAGAAAGACTCGAGCATGGCAAAAAAACGTTCTGAGAAAACGCAGCGCGGTGAATCACGTCGTCAGAAATTGTTGGGGTTTTTGAAAAGTAGAAAAAAGATAGGCCCGCACAAGTCTTTTCGACGGTCGTATCGGGAAGATTATGAGCGAGAACTTGAAGTGCCAGGAATTATGTATCATGTAATGGCGAGCTTCCGGGAGATTTTTAGAAATTGGAAATTGTTTTTGCCGCTTTTAATTATTGCAGTAGTGTTAAATGCGGTATTTGTGGGGATTATGGATGAGGCAAGTTATACGCAGTTTCAGGATATTATGGATGTGACAAGTGAGGAGGTGACAGGTGGGGAGATTGGTGGTGTGGCAAAGGCGGGGCTACTTTTGATATCGACGGTGACAACTGGGGGGCTGTCGGGTGAGTCAAGTGAGGCGGCAGTGGTGTTCGGGGTGCTGATTTTCTTGATTTTGTGGCTAGTGACGATATTCTTGTTAAGGCATAGGCTAGCTGATCATGAAATAAAACTAAGAGACGGATTGTATAATGCAATGGCGCCACTGATATCGACGTTTTTGGTGTTTGTGGTGGCGGTGATACAATGCGTACCGATCTTCTTTTTGATAATTGCATATTCAGCGGCGGTGCAGACGGATTTTTTGGCGACTCCGTTTTATGCTTTGGTGTTCTTTGTCTTTGCGGCATTGATGATATTGCTTTCGGGGTACTTGCTGTCGGGCACATTGATGGCGCTAGTGGCAGTGAGTGCACCAGGGCTGTATCCGATGAAGGCGCTTGGCACGGCTTCGGAGCTAATGATGGGGCAACGCGTGAAGTTTCTGTTTAGGCTGGTGGCTTTAATTCTTGTGGTAGTATTGATGTGGGTGGTGGTGATGCTGCCATTGATATTGTTTGATTTATTTATGAAACAATTTGAATGGACGGCGGGCATACCTTTTGTGCCGGTCTGCTTGACAGTAATGACGTGTTTTACTTGTATTTATGTGGCGATATATTTGTATTTATATTATAGATGGATGCTGAAAGCGTGATACAATATAAATATGAGTAGAGTGGAAGCCGAAAAAAGAATTGTAAAACTGAGAAAACTGATTAATGATTATCGGTATCATTATCATGTGCTAGATGAGTCAATCATGAGCGAGGCGGCGGCGGATTCGCTGAAACATGAACTGAGTATTTTAGAGGCGGAATATCCAGATCTCATTACGCCAGATTCACCGACGCAGAGGGTGGCAGGGAGACCTCTGGATAAATTTGAAAAAGTGCGACATGAAAAGCGGATGATTAGTCTAGCGGATGTGTTTTCTGAAGAAGAGGTGCGGGACTGGATTGCCAGAACTGAAAAGCAAATTGGTGGCGGCAAGATCGAAGAGTTTTTTACAGATATAAAAATGGATGGGCTGGCGTGCTCGCTTAAGTATCGGGACGGGGTGTTTTATCAGGCGGTGACGCGGGGGGATGGGCTGGTCGGTGAAGATGTGACGCTAAATGTTAAAACGATTGAGAACGTACCGCTAAAACTCGCCTCAGAAAGCTCCGTACCATCTTTTTCGGGCACGTCGTCGCTCCAGCCCGTCTTCACGGGTGGAGCGCGACTTCGTTCTCGGCAGCAGCCTCCGAAAGATCCCTCAAAAGAGGTACTGGAGCTTTCTGAGGTGGAGGTAAGGGGTGAGATTGTGATATTTAAGGAGGATTTTGAACGGCTGAATGAGATTCAGAGGAAAAATGGTGAGCCGGAGTTTGCAAATCCGAGAAATCTCGCGGCGGGGTCGATACGTCAGCTCGACCCGAGGGTGGCAGCGAGTAGACCTTTGAAGTTTATTGCGTATGATTTGGTGACGCCGGATTCTACGACTTGGCATGATGCGTATGAAACGCTCAGGGCATTAGGGTTTCAGACCTCGGGAGAGGATAAAGTTTTTACAGATAAAGAAATGAAACAAATGTTTCATTATATTGCTGAGCTTGATGAATATAGAAAAGGGCTGAAATTTAATACGGATGGAATGGTGATAAAGGTGAATAATAGGGCGATTTATGATAGGCTGGGGATTGTCGGAAAAACGCCGCGGGGCGCAGTGGCGTTTAAATTCCCAGCGGAAGAATCGACGACGGTGGTGCGTGATATTGTGATATCAATTGGCCGGACGGGGGCAGCGACGCCGGTAGCGATTTTGGATCCAGTCCAAGTGGCGGGTACGACAGTGCGACACGCTAGCCTACACAATGCAGACGAGATCAGGAGGCTGGATGTACGAATTGGCGATACGGTGATTATTTATAAGGCGGGAGATATTATACCGCAGGTAAAGGAAGTGCTGGTGAGCTTGAGGCCGGAGGGTACAGTGGTGTTTGACTACGAGGAGGCTCTGAGATCGCAGTATCCGGAACTTGAATTCGTGCGTCCGGAGGGGGAAGTGGTATACCGTGTGAAGGGGGAGTCGTCGGATTTTATACTGAAGCGAGCAATCCAATATTACGCTTCGAAGCCGGCGCTAAATATTGAGGGGCTAGGCGAAAAAAATGTAGCGGCGCTTGTGGATAGCGGAATGGTGAAGTCGATCGCAGACTTGTATCGGCTAAATGAGACAAATGTTGCAAAACTGTCGAGGTTTGGTGAAATATCGGCGCGGAATTTGGTGGAGGCCATACAAGCATCAAAGGAGCCGACTTTGGCGAAATTTATCACGGCTCTAGGAATACGGCATGTAGGTGTGCAGACTGCGGTGGCTTTGGCGCGAGAATTTAAGAGCTTGGATAGACTTGCGATGGCGACAGAGGATGAATTAATGGCAGTGCCTGATATAGGCAAAGTGGTGGCGGAGGCGATTTTGGCTTGGTTTGCGGATGATGACAATATGAAGCTATTGGCGGATTTGGATAATTTGGGCGTAAATATAAGAAATGAGACAAATGTTGCATTAAAATTAGAGGGGAAATCATATGTGGTGAGTGGTACGTTGGCTACTATGGGGCGAGAGGAAGCGGAAGACAAGCTGCGATTATTGGGGGCGGTCGTGACGTCATCGGTGACAAAAAATACGACAGCTTTGATTTTGGGCGATAAGCCAGGAAAATCTAAGGTGGAAAAGGCGGCGAAATTGGGGATTCCAACCATTGGCGAGGATGAGTTTTTGCAACTTATAGAAGATTAGTGCAGAAAAAGAAGGCCACCCTTATGGATACAAGGGTGGTTCAAACGCTAAGATCATGTAGTGATATCATTATGTGGTTGCACAAAGTGGTGACCTCACCGAGAGTAACATAGTTTCTCTCTTGTCGGCCACCAATAAAAACAAGCTGCAAGCAGCTTCCTTTTATTGGTGACCTCACCGAGAGTCGAACTCGGATTGACGGGATGAAAACCCGTTGTACTAACCGTTATACTATGAGGCCGTACGTATATTATAGCAAAAATTGATAGAATGCGCAAGTGGAGTAACTTATTCCCATACGGGAAGGTCTTCCGTCCCGATTGTACGGATGACTTCATCTAGATATTTTCTCTTAATTCTTGCCATAATTTATCCTTTTCTCTAGCATATTACGTATTACACGAAAATACAATTTTTGCAAAAGTGTGTAATGCAATGATTATATAGTAACGATATGTCCGTGGGCCGATTGTGATTTCGGTGTTTTTGGTGGGTTTGTGAATATGAATTTGGGGTTTATAGCCTTGACAATTGTGCCATTTTCATGTATGATATATAGTGTTGGTGAAATATAGTGCACTTTAAGAAGGGAGTGGTCAAATGAAGTATCGATTGAATAACTGGTATTTTGACGTGTCGGGCGATAGCAGTATGGATTTTGGTGCATATAAGGCTTTTATGCAAAGCTTTCGGACTTTTATTAACTGTCCAGCTGACGGAATGAGCGTATCGAATTCATGTAGCCTTGTGCTAGTCGGTGATGTGCTCTATGGCGGCAAAACGTCCATTAACGGAATCTCCTTAATTACTAAAGTCTCCGTCGAAGCCGATAACGACAACATTTCTAATGGCTTTGACGATAAGCTCACCGTCCTGACCAGTTCTGGAGACGTATACCATCTCTTTATGGCCGATATGAATGCAAAATTCTACCGAGAATTTATTCGTGGTGAAAAAGTCATCCATCTGGGCTACGCGGTATCACTCTAATTTCACCCTTTTCGCCCCCGCCGCTTGGCGGGGGTTTTTTTATAAAAAGCCCCCTAACTGGTTGTTAGGGGGTGCGAGAGATTATTATAGTTATGATTTTATTGCATTTAATAGCCCCCTCCGTGGAGAGGGGGCTGTTGCTTAGATATCGCGGCTGTAGAGTAGTTCGTTGTATGTCTCTTCAGAGATTTCCTCGCACGACTCATCACCGTTGCCACAGTAATACCTGATACCGACACGGTAAGCGTAAACAATGCTTGAATCTTCCTCATCTAGGCTCGCTGCGACGTCTTCGGCCGCTAGAGTGCGCCGCACCCAACCGCCGTTTGTGTCGATGTCGTCCTCGTCGAGAACGACTTCTCCGAGTTCTTCTAGCTCGTTGAAGAGTTTGGCTGTCAATCTGTTGATGCAGCCATGCAACTCTGGTTCAATTGCTGTAGAAAATTGCAACACCTGTCCGATGTTGTCCTCGTGCAGATCGTCGTAGATTTCATATGCAATGTATTCAGCTAAATCCTGAATTCTTGACATCGGAATCTCCTCCTTTTGTCGGTAATCTTGACTAAAAATGTACAGACCATGAAGGCCTTGTATGCGTATGATACCATATATACTGTGGATTGTCAATGTAGGGTATTGACTTTTTAATTTATGAGTGACTTATTCCCATACGGGAAGTTCTTCCGGAAAGGGATCGAAGAGAGATGATTCGTCTATGTTGAAGTCATCATCGAAGCTATCTTGGAGCGAGAGTGATCCGGCGGTTTTTGAAGCGTTTTGGTATGGGTCGTAGCCGAGTTCGATGAGAAAACGTGAGGGCATATTGTAGCTACGCGCGCCATATGAATAACGTGATGCAGCGTAAGTCAAGAATAGGTTGCGCATGGCGCGAGTCATACCGACGTAGGCGAGCCGGCGCTCCTCTTCTAAATCTGCTTGATTGTCAAGCGCACGGCTGCCTGGGAATAGCCCCTCCTCCATACCGACAATGAAGACTACGGGAAATTCGAGACCTTTGGCGGCGTGCATTGTCATTAGAGTGACGGAATTTTTGCTACTAGATTCGTCTGCTGAGGACATGAGGGTGGCATCAGCAAGGAAGTCCTCCAGCGACTCGTATTCATAGGCTTGTGTACTAAGGACTTCTAGGTTACGCATGCGTTCTTCGCCGCCTAATGTGCCATCGTTGGTGAGTGTTTGGAAATCGAAATAGTTGATGGCGGTTTGGATGATTTCGCTTGGGTTATCACTAGAATTAACCTTTTTAAGGAAATTGGTGAGCCGCAACAGAGAGTTGCGAGCTTTAGCGGCGTTTATGACGGCGGGTAGATCGGGGTTATTTAAGACTTCTGCTTCGCTAATGGAGTCCATGGCGGAGAGGATTTTGCGTATGGAAACTTCGCCGATGCCGGATAGCACATTACTACAAACGCGGGTGAGGCTGATTTTGTCGCGTTGGTTAACGATGAGACGTAAAATAGCGAGCATGTCTTTGACTTCTTTGCGGTCGTAAAAACGAACTCCGCCGATGATTTTGTAGGGGATCTGTAGATCAATGAAGGCTTTTTCGAGAGGATATGATTGGGCGTTGGTGCGATAAAGCACTGCAAAATCAGAAAAATCAGGATAGCGATTTTGGAGACTGAGAATCTTGCGGGCGACGAAATTGGCCTCGGCGGCTTCGTCTTGTAAAGATTCGACTTCCACGGGGTCGCCATCGCCTAGCTCGGTAAATAGATCTTTGTCGGTGCGAGTCTCGTTGTAGTGGATGATTTTTTGAGAAGCGGCAAGGATGCAGCCTGTAGAGCGATAATTCTGCTCTAGCTTGATGACTTTAGCGCCTGGAAAGTCGCGTTCGAAATTGAGGATGTTGGTGAAGTCTGCGCCACGCCACGAATAGATCGACTGCCAATCGTCGCCGACTACGCAAATGTTACGGGCGGAATTGACGAGAAGCTTGACGATATTGTACTGGACTTGGTTAGTGTCTTGATACTCATCGATCAAGATGTGTTGGAACTTGTCTTGCCACTTTTGGCGGATTTCGGGGTGGGTCTTGAATAACTCTAGCTCTTTGAGAAGTAGATCGTCAAAATCTAGCGCGGCGGATTTGGATTTCTCTTCTTCGTAGCGATGGAATATTTTGGCGATTTGTTTTTGATTGGGGTAGAAAGCGCGGGCTTCGTAATCTGCGGGGGTGTTGCCTTGGTTTTTTTCGCTTGAAATGATGGATTGGATGGTCTTGGGTTTGAGAGATTTGTCATTGGAGATATTGAGATCCTTGATGACGCGTCGGATGAGGGCAATTTGGTCGTCGACGTCGTAGATGACGAAATTGCGATCGAGGCCAAGGGCGGCGGATTCAATGCGAAGGATCTTGACGGCGATGCTGTGGAAAGTGCCCATATAGGGCATAAATGAACGTGGGGGTTGTTGGTCGTCTTGGGGCGTGCTGGGAGTATCATGTTGCAAGAGTTGCCAGAGGCGGTCGCGCATTTCTCTGGCGGCTTTGTTGGTAAAAGTGACGGCGAGAATACGATGTGGATCTATTCCATGAGAAATGAGGTTGGCGATTCGGTGGGTGAGGGTCTTGGTTTTGCCACTACCGGCCCCCGCCAGTATCAAAAGGGGACCACCCAGTGTATTGACGGCTTCGGCTTGTGCGGGGTTGAGCCCTTTTGATATTTTATCCATGTTTATTATTATAGCATTATATTCCGGTAAGTGGAGCGATATCGGCACCCAAATGGCGCAAACGTGCGGCGAAATCTTGATAACCGCGATTAATGGGGTAGACGTTGCGGAGGATGGATTTGCCTGGTGCAGCAAGCATGCCGATCAATACTACTACGGCTGGGCGGAGGGCTTGAGGTGCGACTAATTCGGCAGGGCGCCAGTTAGTCGGGCCTTCGATGTAAACTCGATGTGCGTCAAGTAGCTCGACTTTGACGTTGAGATTGGAAAGCTCGGTGATGTAGACTGCACGATTTTCAAAAACCCAGTCGTGGATAAGCGTGCGCCCATGGGCTACGGCTGCAATGACTGAGAAAAATGGTAGATTGTCGATATTGAGGCCGGGGAAAGGCATTGGGTGGATCTTGTCGATCGGAGCGGTAAGGGGGGCTTTATGGATAATTAAATCTACGAGCCGCGTGCGACCATTGGCGGAGAAATACTCGGGGGATTTTGCGATGCGTGCACCCATTGATTTGAGGACTTCGAGCTCGATTTCGAGAAATTCGATAGGGGCTCTTAAAATTGTGATTTCGGACTTGGTGACTAGGCCGGCTGCAATAAATGACATGGCTTCGATGGGGTCTTCGGAGAGCTGGTAATCGACTTCGAGGTCGAAGCTGGGGCGCCCGCGTACGACGAGAGTAGTGGTGCCGATGCCTTGGATCTTGACGCCTAATTTCTCGAGGAAGAAACAAAGATCCTGCACCATGTAATTGGGAGATGCGCCTACAATGGTGGTTTTGCCAGGAGAGAGGGCAGCGGCCATGAGGACGTTTTCGGTGACGGTGTCGCCGCGCTCGGTGAGGACGATGTAACGGTCGAGATATTTGTGCAAGATTGATTGATCGACCTCGACCTCGTAGAAACCACTGTTGCACTCGGCGTCTACTTTGAGGCCGAAAGATTTGAGTGCTTGAAGGTGGGGCTCTACAGTACGAGTACCAAGCGAGCAGCCGCCAGCGTAAGGAATAGTAAATTTAGAATAGCGGTGCAGGAGCGGGCCAAGGAACATAATAATCGACCGAGTGCGACGGGCTGCTTCGATGTCCATCTGATCTAGCTTTAATTCGCGTGGTGATATAATTTCGAGGTCGCGGCGACGATTAGTCCAGCGGCATTTGACCCCGATAGACTCGAGAACTTCGATAATCCTGAAGACTTCCTCGATGCGGGCGATGCGGTGCAACACTGTCTTGCCGGTGTTGAGAAGGGCGGCGCAGAGTAGACCTACGGCGGCATTTTTGGAAGTGTTAATGGTGATTTCACCGTGTAATTCCTTGCCGCCGCGAATGCGGAAACTCTGGCTGGCGGAGTCATTTATAGAGAGGATTTGGTTGCCGAGGGCTTCGGAGAGCTTTTTGATCATCTCGAGGGAGATGTTCTGACCACCTTTTTCGATGCGATGAATTGCGGACTGACTGGAGCCGACGGCTTTGGCTAGCTCTTCTTGGGTCCAGCCCTTTTCAATGCGCATGGTCTCGACAGTCTCGCCGATTACTTGATGATAGGTCTTTGATTTTTTCATGTTTACATTATATCACAGGATGAATAAATGTAAAGGGCGAATTTTTGTGTTAAAATAGGGTTATGAAGAGTATTAAGGATATTAATGTAAAAAATAAAAATGTATTGGTGCGGGTGGATTATAATGTACCGATAAAGGATGGTAAAGTAGAAAGTGATTTTAGGATTCGGGCGAGTTTGCCGACTTTGGAATATTTGAGAGAGCATGGGGCGAAGCGGATTATCCTAGTTTCACATTTGGGGAGGCCAGAAGGGCGTGATAAATCTTTGTCATTGAAGCCGGTAGCTGATGTATTAGCGACAATGCTGCCTAAAGTGCATTTTGTGGGGGATGTGTCGGGGCCAGATGTGGAGCAAGCAGCAAAAACCATGAAGAGCGGAGAGATATTGCTACTTGAGAACTTGAGGTTTTATGCTGGGGAAGAAAAAAATTCGGATGATTTTATTGAGGAAATTATTGATTCGACGGGTGCGGATATATATGTGCAGGATGGGTTTGCGGTGATTCATCGTGCGCATGCTTCGACGGATGCGGTAAAGAATCATCTGCCGGTGTACGCGGGGCTGCTACTTGAGAAGGAGGTTAGTAATCTTGAGGCAGTGCTAAAAAATCCTAAAAAACCAGTGCTTTTGATCATCGGCGGGGCGAAAGTGGAGGATAAACAGCCGCTGATTGACAAGTTCCTGCCTAAAGTAGACCATATTGTGGTAGGCGGAAAAATTGCGGCGGATGGATATGAATCGAAGGACGAAAAGATCTATATAGCAGAAGATTTTGATAAAGATGCGGAAGGGAATAAATTGGATGTGGGGCCGATTGCTACCAGTAAAATAGCGGGGTACGTAACGGATGCGGAGACGATTATCTGGAATGGGCTACTAGGGTATGCGGAAGATCCGGCCTATGCGACTGCCTCGACTATTACGGCGGAGATGATAGGTGAAAAACCAGAGGGCGCTAGGACGATTATTTGCGGTGGAGACACGACGGGATTTGTGGAACATTTGATGATGGATCATCAAAATTTGCATTACTCGCTAGTTTCTACTGGCGGTGGGGCGGCTCTAGAATTCTTGCTTGGCAAAGAATTGCCAGGATTGGAGGCTATACTTTCCTGACCTTGATGGTGTCGGTGCCGGCAAGGTCATTGTCGCCGGATACAATTACCGTGAGGAGGTCTTTTTCGCCGGGCTTAGTGTGGAGGTAATTGGTGGATTTGAGCTCCTTGGCTAGATCGTACCCGAAATGCTCGGAGTATGGCCTTACGAAGGAAGCATTAGCGTAAATGAGTGCTAACTGATTGGCGACGCGTTCATTGGCGGTGACGGAGATGATCGGGACATTAGGGCGCTGGGCGGCCATGGTGGTGGCAGTGACTCCGGATGCGGTTTGGCAAATGATGACGTCGGCGTCGATCCTCTCGGCGAGCCTGGCGGCGGCGCTAGAGATGGCATCGTAGACTTCGGACTTTTCGCCGACTGGTAATTTGGAAATGGGCGCAACGCGGGAATGGTTTTGGGTGTAGAGGATGATTTTTTTCATTGATCTGACTGTCTCGAGTGGATAGTGGCCGTTAGCGGTCTCGTCGGAGAGCATGACGACGTCGGCGCCCTGGACGACGGCGGTGGCAACATCGGAAACTTCGGCGCGGGTAGGTTCGGGTGAATCTACCATTGAAGAAAGCATTTGGGTGGCGACGATGCAGAGCTTGGCGTGGGCACGGCACATGGCGATGAGTTTGCGCTGAATGATGGGTACAACTTCGGCGCCAGCTTCGACTGCCATATCGCCGCGTGCGACCATGATGCCGTCGGCGGCCTTGACGATAGCTTCGAGATGCTCGTCGGAGGCGATGGCCTTTTTGGTCTCGATCTTGGCGATGACTTTGGCGGTAGAGCCAAGGGATAAAAGAAGTTGCTTGAGCTTGATGATGTCATCGGCGCTTTGGACAAAGGAAAGAGAGACGTAATCGTAATCGCAATTGGCGCCGTATTCAATATCGGCGATGTCTTTAGGGGTGAGGATGTCGCCGCCAAAGTCGGTATCGGGGAGATTAAGGCCTTTTTTGGACATGATGAAGCCATCATTTAGAATACGGACTTTGATGGCGGTGTCGGAGATGATTTCAGTGACTTCGGACTTGACTTTGCCGTCGAACATGGAAAGGGGGTCGCCGATTTTGACTTTGGCGGCGAGGTTGTATTGGATTGGTACTGTGAGACTACCATCGTGCTCGTAGTCGCTGTGGGATTCCAAAATTAACTCGTCGCCTTGATGGAGGTCGAGGCGGTTGTTTTCTAGCATGCCGAGGCGAATCTTGGGGCCTTGTAAATCTTGCAATATGGCTACGGATTTGCCTTTCTTGCTGGCGGCGGCGCGAATCCATTTGATTTGCTGGTCGCGCTCTTCGTTGGAGCCGTGGGAACAGTTAAGACGGCAACCGTTAACGCCAGCCATGATGATGTCTTCGACCATTTGGGCGGAATTGGTGGCGGGGCCGATAGTTGCTAATATTTTAGTACGTTTGAATAATTTACTCATAATAATATCTTACCATAAGTCTAAATATATGGTAAGATATTAATATGGTTTTGTTTAAAAATAAAAAAATTACATCTAGGACGCGTGCGGCAAGAAAGGCGGCGAATAGTGCTAGGCTGCATAAGCCGCGGGCTCGTGTTTTGACACTGAGACCGACTACGGCGACTGGGAAAATAATGCTGGGGGTGATTGCTATGGCTTTTATAGTGGTAGTGGTGGCGGTAGTTTGCGCTTTTCTATTTACGACCGAGCGCATGGTGAAAGCGCGGCTGGATGGAATAGCTAGAGATTATTATGAAAATTACTTTTATGAAAAAATGGTCTCGTCTGATAAGTATGCCGAGATTGATGATATGGATGCGGCGATGGCCAAATACGTGGAAACGGGATTTGCGAGAGTGGAACTACGTCAGATGGTACTGGGTAACGCAAAAACTTCGGAAGGCGATGTGGACTATGTGTTAAGGCACTGCGACGAAAACACCACTGCTGTGGTGTTCTATCCGGAGCCGCCTTACGGGCGCGAGTCTTATCATATGGAATTTACGTATGATTGTGATTTCTGATTGAGGGTATCATTACATGCTTACCTGGTATGGTCTGGGTGACAGGACTTGAACCTGCGACCTCGACGTCCCAAACGTCGCGCGCTACCAACTGTGCTACACCCAGGCGTAGTTTAATTATATCACATTTTGGAGGGTTTTGTGGTAAAATGGAAAAATAAGGAGATAAAAGTGGCGGAAGAAATAAAGAATAATACAGGGGGTAAAAAACAAGCTGGTAATGGCGGGGCTCTAGCTGGTGGCAATAATAATACTTCAAATATGATAAGAAGTATAGTGTTTATAGTAATGATGGTGTGTTTTGGGACGTTGATAATGGCTAATATGAATAGTGGTAATGATAATGCTGCAAAGACTGAGGTCCCGATATCGGAAGTGATACAAAGAGCAAATGATCCCGAAGGCAATATAGCTAAGATTACGGTAGTAGGTGAGACGCTGGATATTACCTTGAAGGGTAAGGATCAGCCGACAGAAACTTCGCGGAAGGATCCGAGTGGGACGCTGTATGACCAAGGGCTGATTAATTATTGCGATGGCCTGGCGGGAGAAGAATTGACGACATGTACAGAGAAGTATCCGGTGATAGAATACAAGGAAGATGTGAATGCCTGGGGGATTGTGCTGGACGTGGCGCTAACGGTGTTACCGATTGTGGCGTTGGTGGTGTTTTTTGCCTGGGTGATGCGGCAGGCGAATTCGGCAACGAACCAATCATTGTCTTTTGGGAAGTCGAAAGCAAAAATGTACGGGCCAGATAAAAAGAAGGTTACTTTCCAGGATGTAGCAGGTAATGATGCGGCGAAGCAGGATTTGACGGAGATTGTGGATTTCTTGAAGAATCCGAAAAAATATGAAAAATTGGGCGCGAAGATTCCGCGCGGGGTGCTCTTAGCTGGCGACCCAGGGACGGGCAAGACTTTGATGGCACGGGCGGTGGCCGGGGAAGCAGATGTGCCGTTCTTCTCGATATCGGGGTCGGAATTTGCAGAGATGTTTGTGGGGGTGGGGGCGAGTAGGGTGCGAGATTTGTTCTCCAAGGCGAAGAAAAATGCGCCGTCGATTATCTTTATTGATGAGATTGATGCGGTGGCGCATAAGCGTGATGCGCGGGGCGGAGCGGGGCGCGAAGATGAACAGACTTTGAATCAGATTTTGGTGGAGATGGATGGGTTTGATAATGACAGTGGCGTGATTGTGATGGCGGCGACGAACCGAGTGGATATGCTAGATAAGGCGCTGCTTCGTCCGGGGCGGTTTGATAGACATGTGAATGTGGCTTTGCCAGAGAGGAAAGACCGGCTGGAGATACTGAAGGTGCATTTTAAGGGTAAGCCGGTGGCGGCGGATGTAGATCTCGAGGCGCTCGCGAAGAAGACGGCGGGGTCGAGTGGGGCGGATCTTGCGAATATTGCGAATGAGGCGGCGATTGGGGCGGCGCGTGAAGGGCATAAGGCGATTTCGAATGCGGATCTTACGGAGGCGTTTGAGAGAGTGGCGATTGGGCCAGAGCGGAAGAGCAAGGTGATGAATGAGAAGGAGCGGAAGATTACAGCTTATCACGAGGCGGGGCATGCGATAGTGGGGGCGGTGCTCCCTGATTCCGATCCGGTACATAAGGTGACGATTATTCCGCGTGGTTCGACTGGTGGCGTGACGTGGTTTTTGCCGCCGGAAGATAGGAATTATAAGAGCGTGTATGAACTGAAGGACATTTTGGCGCGGGCGATGGGGGGTCGTGTGGCCGAGAAGTTGATATTTGGCGCCGATGCGGTAACGACGGGTGCTTCTTCAGATCTCAAAAACGTGGCAGAACTATCGAAATCTATGATTGTAGAGGAGGGGATGGGGGCTGGTTTGAGGAACTTGGTGTTTCCGGAGGGGGCTACGGGGTATTACACAATTACGACTTCCAAGCCGTATTCTGAGAAGACGGCAGAGCTAATTGATGCGGAGGTGAAGGCTTTGTCTGATGAGGCGGCGAAGCGAGCGGAGGCGGTACTAAAGGCTAATAAGTCGGTATTGGACAAATTGGCTGAAGAATTGTTGGCGCATGAGACGCTTGAAGAAGCAGAGCTTGAGCCGTTGCTCAAAGATGCAAAATTACCAACCGCTGCAAAATTACACTGATTAATAATAGAAAGGAATTACTATAGTTATGGAAAGATTATTGGATTATTTTGTACCGGAAAAGTATGTGCTGGATTTGGAGGTTGATAAAGATAAGAAATATATTGGTGGGAAGGTGAAGGTTTTTGGGGAGGTTTTGGCGGAAACGGTGAAATTTCATGCGGTCGGTATAGGGGTGGAGGAAGTCTTAATTGACGGGAAAAAGGGGGATTTCGAGGTGAAAGATGGCGTTTTGACGCTATTTAAGGTACCTAGGAGCGTTTCATGTATTGAAGTGGGGTATCATGGCACTTTGAATGAAAATATGGAGGGGGCGTATTTATCGACTTATGAGTATAGGGGTGGAACAGAGGTGATAGTGGCAACGCAGTTTGAGTCACATTATGCCAGGGAGGCGTTTCCCTGTATTGATGAGCCGGCGGCAAAAGCGGTGTTTGAGCTTGCGTTGACGGTGCCGGAAGGGTCGGAAGACATTATTTTGGCGAATACGCCAGTGAAGAATGTTGTAAAAAATACAACATATTTCGAGCCGACGCCGAGGATGAGCACCTATCTATTGGCGTGGGTGATTGGGAAATTTCATGGGAAGACGGTAGAGAATGAGCATGGGACGGAGATTACGACATATTGTGCTTTGAATCAGGATCTGGAAGCGGTGGATTTTGCAAATGAGGTGGCGGCGAAATCGCTGGAGTTTTATGATGATAATTTTGGGGTGAAATATCCGCTGAAGAGGTTGGTGCAAGTGGCTTTGCCGGATTTTGAGGCGGGGGCGATGGAGAATTGGGGGTTGGTGACATATCGAGAATCGATGTTGCTAGCGGGAAAGAATGCGACTCTTTCGACCAAGAAGTCGGTAGCACTTACGGTGGCGCATGAGCTGTCGCATCAGTGGTTTGGTGATTTGGTGACAATGAAATGGTGGGACGACTTGTGGCTGAACGAATCTTTTGCGAGCGTGATGGAATATTATGCAGTGGATGCTTGCTATCCAGATTTAAAGATATGGGAGGGGTTCTTTACGGGTGATGCGTTGGCGGCATTGAAGCGGGATTGTTTGGTTGGTGTGCAGTCAGTGCATCAAGAAGTGAATGATCCGGCGGAAATTGCAACTTTGTTTGATCCGGCGATTGTGTATTCAAAGGGTGCGAGATTGATGCTGATGTTGATTCGGGCGATGGGGTGGGAGGAATTTTGCAAGGGATTGAAGGATTATTTCGAGAAATATAAGTACGATAATACGGTGGGGGATAATTTGTGGGAATGCTTGGATCCTTATGCGGAGTTTGACGTAGAGGGATTGATGCATTCGTTTATTAACCAGCCTGGATACCCGGTAGTGACTGGAACGGGGGGTGGGTTTGACCAATTTACGCAGCGAAGATTTTTACTAGACGCAAAAATGCCGAAGTCGGATTGGCCGTTACCTGAGATTCGTGAAGATATGAGTGGGCATTACATACTGAATCTGAGCGAGGAGGAGTTTGGAGAGAGGCTGGAGCGATTCGACGAGATGGGGCTGGAGGAGAAAATTAGGTTGTTGATAGATAGGAGCCTGTTAGCAAAGACGGAGCTGGTGCCATCGAGTTCGTTGTTGCGGCTGCTGGAGAAGTTTAAGGGGGAACGCAATGCGGCGGTGTGGAATATAGTACTTACCATTGTAGCGCAGCTGAAAGTGTTTTTTGAGTATGGCTCTAAGGAGGAGAAGGATTTTAAGGAATTTGTGAGGGGGCTAGTGCAGTCGGGGATTGAGGAAGTGGGGGTGGTGGCAAATGAAGATGATGATGAGAATACTTTGCGGATGCGGGCAGTGCTGATGGGGCTGGCTTTTTATGCAGAGGATATGGACAGCATGCGCGAGCTGGCGGATTTGTATGATGAGGATACAACAAAAATGAATGCGGAGAGTCGGGCGGACATTTTGGATGCGAAACTGTATTTAGAGCCAGAGATGCTTGAATATTATTTGGCGAAATATGCACAGACGGCTGACCCTGAGCTGAAATTTGAGTTATTGTTTGCTGGTACGGTGTCGAAAGATGCTGGAGTGCTACATAAAATGATGGAGCTTTTGGATAAGCCAGAGGTGGTGAAGCCGCAGGATCAATTCCATTTGTTTATCTATCTGTTTCGGAATATGGAGGTGCAGGTAGAGGTGATGGAATGGCTGACGGGGCATTGGGAATATGTAAAAAAGATGGCGGGCGATAAATCTCTGGAGAATTATCCGAGATATACGGCGGGGGTGATTCGTACTTCGGAAATGTACGAGAAGTGGCGGGAGTTTTTCACGCCGATGCGTGAAGATGCGGCTTTGGCGCGGGCAATAGAAATGGGTATAGCAGAGATTGAGTCAAGGCTGAAATTAATCGAGGCTGATGCAGAAGATGTGATAGGGGAGTTGGGGAAATAGTTATTTGTAGCGTTTTGGAAAAGCTGGTGATATAATAGTAGGTATGGAAGGCATTAAGAATTTTTTGAGGAATGCTTCTACTGGATTGAAAGTGGCGGTGGGTGGTTTTTTGGCGCTGGTACTTGTAATAATTGTAGTGGCGATAGTCGTGCTGGTCACACCTGGGCCGGTGGAAGATACGCATGTGGAGGTGGCGAATTTTGAGGAGGCTACCGAGGTGCCAGATGATTATCAGACGAACATCCAAAAGTTGATGTGGGGCGCGATTGAATCAAATGATGCTTTGAATAATGTGGTATTTACGGATGCCGAAGTGCGGGAAGGTTCGTATAGCGAAACGACGAGTGGGAGCGCAACGATTGCGAAGTTTATCATAGACGTGCCGTCGATGAGGTATTCTTTTGCGGTGACAGCGAGTTGGGCGGATGGAAATGTGGATACTGAGGATAAGAGTATTTATTTGGAATGTCCGCATTATTTGGATGTAATATATACAGATACAAAATGTATTGCGGCGACGCCTATAGAGCAAGTGGAGAGATATTTGCCGCATTATGATTATGTAGGTGATGGAAAGTTGGTGAGCGTTATGAAGCGTAAATATGATGTGTTTCAAGAGCATGCCGGAGAGCCTTATCTAGCGATAAACGTGAATGCCTGCGGGGACGCTGGGGTGATGGAAGCGGCACGTAACGTGGTGGTGCAGTGGCTGAAATCGATTTACTTGGATCCGAATGATTATTACCTGGAGGTATTAGATACATGTCAATAAAGAAATATGTGATAATGATGATAGTGGGGGTGCTTGCTTTGCAACCGTTGCAAGTGTTTGCTTTGAGCGAGGGCGACATGGAAGAATACTCGCAAAATAATATTACTTTTTATGATCCGAGCGAATGTCAGTCGACGACGAATGCGATTTGTACTGCGCCAACGGGCGACCAGATTACGTGGATTGGCGATTCGTATTCAGTGCAGGCAAAAGATAAGATATTGGCGGCTTTTCCGGGCGTGGACTTGGGAGCGGAGCAGGTGGGGAATGCGGTGTCGCCGTATACTTACATACAGGGCAGTAAGCATATAGAAATGAATGCGTCGGAAGGCAGCGGTGGAGCGGGCGGGGTGGCTATTCTGACGGATATTGTAAATGCAGGGAATTTGCGGCCGTATTTGGTGTTTGCGCTGGGAACTAATGATCCGGTGAGTGCGTCGGTAATGAAATCAACGCTTGAGAAGGTTGCGGAGTTGGTGGGGAGTGGTACGAAGGTGATTTTGGTTACATCGTATACGACGAGCGGGGCGGATTATAGCGGAGGCAATAGTGCTAAAGAAGAGTTCGCGAATGAGCACGATAATTTCTATTTGGCTGATTGGGCGGCAGTGGCACAACCGAGCTATTATGCAAGTGATAGTATACATCCGACGAGTAACGGTGGGTACGATGCGTGGCTAAGCGTAATTAAGGCGGCTTTGCCGCAAAACTGTACGGCGGGGCTGCTAGCTGGAAACACGACAGAGGAGAGGATTTGGAATTATTTTGTGCAAGCGGGGATCGAAGGAGTGTCGGATAACCCGGCGGTGATAGCGGGGATTATGGGCAATTTCTATACGGAGTCGGGGTACAATCCGTTTATGCGGGGGTCTAATTTGAAATATCGGGGGCTGTGGATGTTAATGGATTCGTATAATGGCGTGAAGTATGCTTTGAATATGGCTGAGGAGGTAAATGCTGCAGTGGGTAAGGATTACTGGGCCTTTTATGGTTGGTGGGGGAGTACTGGAGAGGTGGATAGTGATTTGCAGAAGGTGGGCGCGTCGCAGAACGATATAGATACGGCAATACGAATTGAGCTGGATTATTTGACAAAGTCAGAACAGAATAAGAGTACTTGGGATGATTTTGTAAATAATATAAGTAAAATCTCGAGTAATACGCCGAGTGGGTATTCGGATTTGTTTTTAGTAAAAGTGGAGAGGGCGGTGAACGGATCCTCGCCGATTACGGACCCGGATGTGCTGAAGATGGTGAGTAATAGATATTATCAGGGGTCTGCGAGCCGGAGAAATGCGGCGGAGGATGTGTATGCTAGATTATCAAATATGACGACAGCACCGGCGGCGAGTGCTGGGGCGGATAGTTCGAGCGCGACGGCAGCAGTGAGCAACGGGGGATTTACGAGGTATGCTTTGACTGATTTGCAGGTATGGGATGCGGCTGAGGTGGCAAAAATGACGGAGGCGGCAAGGCAAGATGATGGAGAAACGAGTGAGGCGGCGGATGATACAGTGGAGGAATTTAAGCGGAGGTTGTCGGACTTGGTGAATCAATATGAGGTGCGAAGTGGAGTGTCGGGATATAGCGGCGAAGGGTTGATGGCTTATTTGAAGATGGACGGCGAGCTATATGTAAATAATGCTAAGGATGTTGAGATAAGTAGTGAATATTTGGAGGCGGCGCGGGATGTGTTGATTAATGGGAACAGGACGACGGGTGCAGTGACGCAGGTGCAAGAGGTGCGCCAGACTGTATCGGAGCAATGCGTGATAGAAGGAGAAGGATATGCGGGGCCTAGCGGAGACGATATTGCGAAGGCGGCGGTGGAGATGGCTTGGCCAGTGCAGACTGGGCAGGGTAACGACGTTTATGCGGGACAATGTTTGAATGAAAACGGTGAGTGGGTAGCTTGGAATTATGATGAGGGGACGTGTTTTCACAATCCTAGGGATTTATATAGGCAGCAGAAGTCAATATTTAATATCGGTGGAGATTATTATGAGGATTGTGGGTGGTTCGCGGCGACGGTGTTTTATTATGCCGAGGTAGATGATAATGGCGGGATGCCCAAAGGCGGTACTGGCAATATGATGACTTTTATGGAGAAATCCGACCGCTGGGATGAGGTATCGAATGAAGGAAGTGAGAATAATTTGCGACCAGGGGATGTATTTGTAAGTAATCATCACATATCGATTTACGTGGGGCAATACGGTGGGACTTACGGGAAACAGGTGCATGCGTCGGCGCATGAAAGAGTGGGTACGATCACGACTTACGTGGCGAATAATACCGGGAGTCGGTATGTTGATAGTGAGGGTGAAAGTTTCCGAATTTTTCGAAGGGTGAATAATTCGATCGGTGAGGGTGGATTGACGTTTGAACAGGCGAAAATCTTTATGATGAACTATGGAGCCAATAAAAACGGTAGTAGCGCGGCTGCGGTGGCCAAAGATGGGTCTTCATGGAAATTGAGCGGCTGCAATGGGGGTGGTGGGTCGAACTGTGTGACTTTCTCGGCGTTCTTTATTAATAAATTTACGGATTCGATTAGAGGAAGAGGAAATGGTAATAGGACTGCTTCAGGGATGCTAAATGTGGAAGGTAAGGGGACGGAGCCGAGAGTGTGGGCGATATTTAGCGGTGGTACCGATTCGCATCCGCATACTGGGGTGATTTTGGGCTATCACGATGGTGAGTGGATAGTGGGGCATGCAAGTTGTAGTGGGTCTGGATCTGGAGCGGGGAATGGTGGCGATGGGACTTATCGTGGTCGCGGGAACGGAGCGGGTTTTGTGCTGAAAAGCTCGAATCTTTGTACGGCACTACTAGGGTATTGTCCTGCTAATTTTGCCTACCCCAAGAATGTGGACGTAGATGCTATTGAGGCGTATTTGGATACGGGGGAGTAAGGAGGAGAAAGATGAATATAATAAAAAGTTTGCCAACTGCGATACGGTATTTGTTGTATGGATTGCCGGCAATGATTGTGATTGTGGTGCTGGTAGTGATTTTGGTGAATATGTTGATACCCAGAGAATACGATAGGGTGACGATAGAAAATGAAGGGGCACTAAGTGGGATGTCGGGAGATAAGATTAATGATTTTCGGACTGGATTGATCGGGGTGTTACAGGAGGAAGGGTATGTGGGAGAAGATGCGACGGTAGATGATGTGGTGGTGCGCGAAGGATCGGTGGATACTTTTCGGAATGGGGAGGAGGGGTCAGTGACGACGTTTTTGATCGACATTGACTCACTGCGGCAGACTTATCGAGTACGGGTGACGGATGCGCCTGAAGATATGACGGATGTCTCGACGTACATTACTTGCCCTAAGATAGAGGAGATGAAATATCCAGAGTCGGAGTGTAGGGGGCATTACGGAAGTACGAGCAAGGCGGCGGAGCTGTATCTGCCCTATATGGGGGTGCTGGCGTCGGGTGAGAAGTATTTGATAAAATCAATTACGATGACTAATGTTGGGGAGCAAGTATTGCAAATATATTTGTATTCGTGCGATGAAGCTGTGCCGCCGGTGGTGGAGGCAGAGGCGGCGGCGCGGGAGTTTGTGCAGTCGGTGGGGGATGATGGTGATTATGTATATAATGTGCGGACGGGGTATTGTGAGGGAGATGCGATATAATAAAATAATCTTGACATGAAGTCAAGATTGTGGTGGTGCCCGCTAAGAGACTCGAACTCTTACAGTATTGCTACCACTAGCACCTGAAGCTAGCGCGTCTACCAATTCCGCCAAGCGGGCATGGGTCTATTATATCATAAAAAATCCCCGAGCGCTAGAGGCTCGGGGGTGCTGTATTGCTGCATAATTCGCGCATTTCGAGAGCTTCGTGATGTGATAAATCAAAGATTTTATCACATCACTTCGCCCCTTCGGCGAAAAAATCATAGATTTTTTCTTTATGTCTCTCAATGCTTGCGAATTACGCAGCAATTTATGGTTTATAGATGTGTAGGTCCTCTATTGCTTCGGTGTCAATTAAGTCACCGATGCGTTGTTTGATTTCGTTTGTGATTTCTCCATTCCAGATGGCTGCTACCTTCGGTTGATGGACGTAGTCCACATCCTTAAAGACGAAGTCTTTGAGCTCCCCGTAGGGATCGATTTCATAGAAAGAAAAACCGATTCTTGACAATTTTTGAAAGAGGTCATTATACTGCTTGGGGCGAAATTTAAATGATATGTTCGCCTTTTTCATCTTCACCACTCCTTTGTAAGGTACCTGTATCTATATTATACCACACTTTGCATAAAATTGCAAGAGCTGGTATAATGGGGATATATAATGTGGAGGTGATATGATAGCAGTAAACTGTAGTCCTGAGATAGACATGACACAGGCGGAGGGGATTCTGAAAGAGATCGCGCGGGATAAGATGGGGGGATGGGTGGAATTGCCGCGGAAATATGATGTGGGGGAGCTTGCGCGAGTGAAAGAGGCGGCGAAAGAGATCCAGGAGTCGTCGGAAGTGCTGGTGTGTATTGGGATAGGGGGGTCGTATCTGGGGCATCGGGCGGTGATTGAGGCTTTGCGCCCACGGTCGGGGGTAGAGATTGTGTATGCGGGGAATTCTTTGAGCAAGCGAGAGCTGGACTGGGCTTTGGAACAGGTGGGGGATCGGGATTTCTCGGTGAATGTGATTTCGAAATCGGGGACGACATTGGAGCCGGCGGTGGCGTTTGGTGAGTTTAAAAAGAAGTTGATTGAGAAATATGGCGAGGAGGAAGCCTATTCGCGAATTTATGCGACGACGGATGCAAAGAAAGGGGCGCTGCATGACGAGGCGGTGGCGTGTGGGTATACGAGATTTGTGGTGCCGGATAATATCGGGGGGCGGTACTCGGTATTGACGTCGGTGGGGATGCTCGCCATGGCGGCGGCGGGGGTGGATATTGATAAGATGTTGGAGGGGGCATCGGAAGCGGTAGAAGCGGCGGTGGAGCCGGCTTTGAAATATGCGTACATGAGGCATGCGCTGGGTGCGAAGGGGTACGATACGGAGGTGTTTGCGAGTTTTGAGCCGTGCGCGATGTATTTTAATGAGTGGCTGAAGCAGCTGTTTGGTGAGAGTGAGGGGAAGAATAAACAGGGGGTATTGCCGACCGCGGTGATTTATTCGACGGATTTGCACTCGCTGGGGCAGTTTATGCAGGACGGGAGGCGGAATTTGTGGGAGACGATTATTGATTATCCGACGGACGAGATGAATGCAAAGGTAGTAACAGCTGTGAGAATTGCCCATACAGAGGGTGGAATACCCGTATTAAATATTGGCGTGCCATCGTTTAATGAAAAAGGGTTTGGGGAATTGGTATATTTCTTTGAACTCGCCTGTGCAATTTCGGCGAAGTTGTTTGGGGTGAATCCGTTTGATCAGCCTGGGGTGGAAGCATACAAAGCAGAATTGAATAGATTATTGTAAAAAATAACAATATCCATTTTCGTTCGCGATTGATTGCACGCCATGTTATTTTTTACAACGTTTCACTCAATGCTCGACAAATCAGTGTTGTCTCGCATGAGGAAAAGTTGTAAAAAATAA
The DNA here is from genome assembly GCA_017510075.1 of Candidatus Saccharimonadota bacterium. GTDB lineage: Bacteria > Patescibacteriota > Saccharimonadia > Saccharimonadales > Saccharimonadaceae > Nanosyncoccus. The sequence continues at coordinate 44,717 of JAFWNY010000011.1, forward strand.
CTGGGTTTGTCAAATGCTCACTCAAATTGGATATTGTTATTTTGTGACAATCGTTCCTGATTTGCCGTTTAGGGCTTCAGCGAGGTGGTCGATGTCGGTGATGATACCGATTTTGTCGTGACCTCTGCTTGCGAACTGGATGGCGGCTTCGACTTTGGGGAGCATAGAGCCGGGCTTGAAGTAGCCGTATTTGATGAGGTCTTTGAGCTCTCTCGGGGTGATGCGGTGGATGGGCTCTTGGCTGGGTAGACCGTAGTTGATATAGACATTCTCGACGGCGGTGACGGAAATAAAGATATCGGCGTGGATGAGCTCGGCGAGCTTTGCGGCGGCGTAATCTTTGTCGATGACGGCGTCGATGCCTTTGAGACGCTTCAAGACTTTGGTGCGGACGACGGGGATGCCGCCGCCACCAGTGGCGATGACGATGGTGCCGTCTGCGATGAGGCTTTCGATGGCGCGTTTCTCGACGATGTCGATAGGCTTAGGGCTGGCCACGACACGGCGCCAACCACGGCCGGCGTCTTCTTTGACGACCCAGTTGTTCTTGGCGGCGAGCTTTTTGGCTTGGGACTCGGTGTAAAATTGGCCGATGGGCTTGGTGGGATTCTTGAAGGCGGGGTCGGTGCGGTCAACGACAACTTGAGAGACGACGGTGGCGACTTGGCGGCGCTTGCCCTGTCTGGTGAGAGCGTTATTGATGGCCTGGGTGAGCCAGTAACCGATCTGACCTTGGCTCATGGCGACAGCAGTCTCGAGCGGCATAGCGGGGGCTTTGTCGCTGGCGGCCTGCTCTTCGTGGATGAGGATGTTGCCGACCTGGGGGCCGTTGCCGTGGGCAACGACGATTTCATATTTGCTAGCAAGATTAGCGATGACTTCACCGACTTTCTCGGCGATTTTTTTCTGGGCTTCGGCGGTGGCTTCACCGTTTTTTTGGAGGGCGTTGCCGCCGAGAGCGAGGACGATACGTTTTTTCATAATATAATTATAGCACGAAAGTACTTGCGCTTAAAATAAACTTAATATATAATATATAGTATAAACAAGGGCATCATACATGGATTTTACAGGGAGAGATTTTTTAAGAATACTCGACTTTAGTGAGGACGAGCTTCGCTATATGTTGGTAGTGGCGCGGAAATTTAAAGAAATGAAGCGGGCGGGGCAGAATCACAAGTATTTCCCAAACAAAAACATTGCGATATTATTTGAAAAGACTTCGACGAGGACGAGGTGTTCGTTTGAGGTGGGGGCGTATGACCTCGGGATGGGGGTAACGTACCTTGACCCGACGGGCTCACAGATGGGACACAAGGAGTCGATCGCGGATACGGCGCGGGTGTTGTCACGGCTGTATGACGGAATTGAATATCGCGGGTTTGACCAGTCGGTGGTAGATACGCTGGCGGAATATTCGGATGTACCAGTGTGGAATGGATTGACGGATGAGTGTCACCCGACGCAGGCACTAGGTGATTTTATGACGATTGAGGAGCATTTCGGGTATTTGAAAGGGCTGACTTTGGCATTTGTGGGGGATACGCGTAATAACGTGGCGAATTCGCTGATGACGATGAGTGCGAAGATGGGGGTGAATTTCATTGCGTGTGGGCCGGCGAGCTTGGCGACGTCGGACGAGATGGTGACGAAGTGCCGGCCGATTGCGGAGAAGAATGGCTGTACGATTACGGTGACGGATGATATTCGGGCGCTGGATGGCAAGGCAGACGTGATTTATACGGACGTGTGGTTGTCGCTGGGCGAGCCGGCGGAGAAATGGGGCGAGCGAATTAATCTGCTAAAGCCGTATCAGGTGACGATGGATTTGATGAATCGAGCGAAACCGACGGCGGTATTTTTGCACTGCTTGCCGTCGTTCCATGATCTGAATACTTCGATTGCGCGGGATGTGCACGAGAAATACGGACTTTCCGAGATGGAGGTGACGGACGAGGTGTTTAACTCGGAGCGCTCGATTGTGTTTGAGCAGGCGGAAAATCGGATGCATACAATAAAATCAGTGATGTTCTTAACTCTATGGGAAGGAGGAAATAAATGAAAAATATAATTAGTAATTTTAGTGAGATAGCTCCACTAAAGAGGGTGCTGATGCATCGACCGGGGGATGAGTTTTTGAATTTGACGCCAAATACGTTGGAGCGATTATTGTTTGACGATATTCCGTATTTGAAGACGGCGCAGATGGAACATGATGCATATGCGAATGCTTTGAGGGCTGAAGGGGTGGAGGTGGTGTACTTGGTGGACCTTGTGGCGGAAGCGATTGAAGCGGGCGGGCGGACAGTGCGGAAGAAGTTTTTGGAGCAGTTTATTGCGGAGGCGGGGGTGACTTCACCGAAGGTAGTAAAACACTGTTATGATTTCTTGAATTCGATTAAGGATACGCGCGATATGGTGCGGAAGTGTATTGCGGGAATTGATATTTCGGAACTGAAGAAGCTGGGGAAGGTGTCGGGATTTTATGCGACGCGTGATACGGGCAGGATGATTATTGATCCGATCCCGAATATTTATTTCCAGCGCGACCCGATGGCGACGGTGGGGTATGGTGCGACTTTGCACCGGATGTGGTCGGTGACGAGGACGAGAGAATCGATATTTATGGAGTATGTTTATAAATATCATCCGTTTTACGATGATGTGAAGTTGTATTATGATAGGAGTGAGCCGTATTGTATCGAGGGCGGGGATATTCAGGTGTTGTCGCCAGAGGTGGTGGCGATCGGGATTTCGCAGCGGACGGAACCGGATGCGATTGCGGATTTTGCGAAGCGGCTATTTAAGGATAAGTCGAATAAGTTTAAGTATGTGCTGGCGATTGATATTCCGGACGAGAGGTCGTTTATGCACTTGGATACCGTGATGACGCAGGTGGATGTGGATAAATTTGCAGTGCAAGAGGCGGTGATGGACATTTCGACGGTGTATGAGATTTCGCAGGGGCGGGGCGGAGAGCTGGAAATCGTAGAGATACGGCAGAATTTGCAGAAAGTTTTGGAGAAATATTTGCATTTGAATCGGGTGGAATTGATTAAATGCGGTAATGGTAAGCGGATTGATGCGGAGCGCGAGCAGTGGAGCGATGGGGTGAATCTGCTGTGTGTGCGACCTGGCGTGGTGGTAGCGTATGACCGAAATTATGTGACGAACGCGACCCTGAAACGCCACGGGATTAAGGTGATTGAGATTCCGAGTTCGGAGCTTTCGCGCGGGCGAGGCGGCTCGCATTGTATGACGATGGCGCTGGCCAGAGAGGAGGCGTAGCGGGAGGCAGGATTAGTTTTAAACGTTGAGAGACAAAAATAAAATTTAAAAACAAAAGGAAACAAGATGAAAATAAATATAAAAGAAAGAAGAAATATTGACGTACGTGAGGTGAGGACGATTCATTGCAAAGAGGTTAAAACAATAAGTTGGAAGGATGTTTTGACGGTGAATTTGGTAAATGTGCGCTGGGCAGGACTAATGGGGGAAAGTGTAAATATTAAGAGGATATAAAATGTTTAGAAAGAAAAATCGTAGTAAGAAACGTAGTCGAGCGATGCTTTCGGCATACTCGATTATTATGATTCTGATTATTTTGCTCGGCATTTTGTCACACGTGTTGCCGAAAGCGAAATATACAATGGCTGCGCTTGAGGAGCCGGAGACTTCGGAGGAAGTTGGCCCGGGGGAGTGGGAAGGCGAAATGCCGACCGGTGGGTCGGCTGAGCTGCAGGGTGAACTGCCGCCTGAAGGTGGGCCGATGGAGTTGCCGGAGGGTGAGTCGTTTGAGCCAGCGGTGGGGGATGAGCTGAATGGTGAGAATGCGCCTGCGCCGCGGATGATTTCTGACGAGGCGGTTTCGGATGACGAGATGTCGAATCGGAGTGCTGAGACGGAAGGCGTGGAGGGGACAGAGGATGCGGAAGTTTTGACCATAGGCGAAGATGGTGAGGACGTGATGCTGATTTCGTCTCTAGACGCAGAAGCGGAGCCGGAAGAGTTTGACTCGCTGGAGGCCTGTGAAGAGGTTTACGGTGAAGATGGCTGTGCGATTGTAGATGGTTCGGGTGTCGAAGGGGCGGCGCTTTGGCAAGTATTGATGGCGCCGATACTCGGGTTTGAAGATGCGATTGACGTGTGTATCTTTATCATGATGTTGGGTGGGTTCTTAGCCGTAATGGCAAAGACAAAAGCACTCGAGACTGGGATTAAGATACTAGTTAAAAAGATGCACGGCAAGGAATATCTGTTGATATTGCTGTTGATGTTGATTTTCTCGGTAATGGGTACGACCTACGGGTTCCTTGAGGAAAGCGTCGGGTTCTATGTGCTGATTGCGGCGACGATGTTTGCAGCGGGGCTGGATCCACTAGTGGGCGTGGCAACTATCTTGCTGGGTGCTGGTGCTGGTGTGCTAGGCTCCACGATTAATCCGTTTGCGACAGGTGTGGCTGTATCGGCGATGAAGGATGCTGGCATTGAATACAATCAGGGGACGGTGATTTTGATTGCGGTGGTGTTGTGGCTCACGACACTGGCAATTGCGGCGTTCTTTGTAATTCGGTACGCTAAAAAAGTACAACGGGACAAAGGGTCGACGTTCCTTAGTTTGCGCGAGCAGGCGGCAGCCGAGAAACGCTATGCCAAGTATCTTGAAAGCAAAGACGATGATCTGAAAATGAGTAAGAAGCAGATTATCTCGCTACTATTGTTTGCTTTGACTTTTGTGGTGATGATTGTCGGGTTTATTCCGTGGGGCGACTTCGGAGTAACGTTCTTTGACTCGTGGACAGGGTGGCTGACCGGTGCTACACTAGGTAACTGGTGGTTCTATGAGGCGGCGCTATGGTTCTTGTTGATGGCGATTTTGATTGCGATCATCAATAGGCAGGGTGAGCATGGCTTCGTGGATACATTTATCGATGGGGCGGACGATATGATTGGGGTGATCTTGGTCATTGCGGTGGCGCGTGGTGCGTCGGTGCTGATGGCGCAGACTTCTCTCGATAACTTTATCGTGGTAAATGCAGCAGCGTGGCTTGAAACGCTACCGGAAATGCTGTTTGTGCCGTTGAATTATCTTTTGCATGTGGTGCTATCTATACTGGTGCCGTCGTCGTCGGGTCTTGCGACTTTGTCGACACCGATTATTACACCGGTGGCAGCGCAACTTGGTTACAGCACCAATGTGGCAGCGATGACAATCGTGGCGGCGAACGGGTTGGTGAATTTGATTACGCCGACTTGTGGTGCGATTATGGCGGGGTTGGCACTCGCGAAAGTGGACTACTCGACTTGGTTTAAGTGGGGGATTCGAGTGGTGGCTTGTATTGCGGTGGTCAACATCATCGTGCTATGCCTATTCTCGTTGTAGTTCCTTAAAACAAAATCTACTTTTCGTTCGCGCTTCGCTGCGCGCCAGGAAGATTATTTGGCAATTTCTTAACGAAAATTGCTCGTGACTCACGGCTCTCTTCAGGGTTCGCACGAGATAATTTTCTAAAATTGCCAAATAACTTCTTGGGCTTGCTCTATGCTTACGAAAAGTAGATTTTTGTTTTGATGTATGCTACAATATTCTTATGGATAAATTATCGTATGATGGGCCGATAGTTTTGGCCGTGTTAGATGGGGTGGGATTGGCGCCGGATGCTGCTGGGAATGCAGTGAGTAAAGCGCGAACGTCGTTTCTGGGCAGGGCGGCGCGGGAGTATCCGCACGTGGCTTTGAATGCCTCAGGGGAGTATGTGGGGCTGATGCCTGGGCAAATGGGGAATTCGGAGGTGGGACATAATACGATGGGGGCGGGGCGGATTATGAAGCAAGATATTGCGCGGGTGGAGGAGGCGTTTAGTAGCGGGGCAGTGTTTGAATCGGAGGCTTGGAAGGGGGCGATTACGAGAGTGCTGAACAGGGGCGAGGCTGGTTCTGGGGTTGACAAATCTGCTAATCCGTGGTATAATGTAGAGATAGACCCTGTGAAGACTTTGCATTTCGCAGGGATTTTTTCAGACGGTGGGGTACATAGTCATATTTCGCATCTTGAACAGATGGTGGCTAAAGCTTATGAACAGGGGGTGCGACGAATGCGGGTGCATGCGATTTTTGACGGGCGGGATGTGTCGCCGCAGTCGGAGCCGAAGTATATTCGGCGGTTTGAGGAGTTTACTAAACGGTTTCCGGATGCGGATATTAAGATAGCTTCAGGTGGGGGGCGACAGGTGTGCGTGGCGGATAGATATGAAAGTGATTGGTCGGTAGTGGCGAGGGGCTGGGATATGATGGTAAATGGGGAAGCGGACTATTTCTTCCATTCGGCAGAGGAGGGGGTCTCGGTACTTCGGCGAATTAACCCGTCGGTGCAAGACCAGGATTTGCCGCCATTTGTGGTAGTGGATGATGAAGAGAAACCGGTGGGGAAGATTGAAAAAGGCGACGCGTTGATTTATTTTGATTTCCGGAAGGATCGGGCGATTGAGATAGCAATGGCATTTACGTATTGGGATTTCCCATATTTTAATCGGGGTGATTATACGCCGGATGACGTGTATTTTGTGGGGATGATGGAATATAATTCGGATACGCATGTGCCGGAGCATCGGCTGGTGGAGCCAGTATATGCGGAGGAGACCCTGCATCAGTTCTTGGGTGAGCGAAGGGTGTCGCAGATGGCGATTTCGGAGTCGGTGAAGTATGGGCATATTACGTATTACTTTGACGGGAATAGTTATGATACGATGGAGGGGGAAGAGTTTGTGAAAATTGAGTCGGATACGGGGGCTTTCGATGAGAGGCCATGGATGAAGTCGGCGGAGATTACGGATGAGGTACTGAAGCGGATGGATGATTACGAGTTTGTGCGGATTAATTATCCTGGTGGCGATATGGTGGGGCATACGGCAAATATGGAGGCGACGATTGTGGCGATGGAGGCGATTGATTTGGCGTTGGCGAGGCTGGCGAAGCGGGTGGATGAGCTGGGGGGATGCTTGGTGATTGTGGCGGACCATGGGAATGCGGAGGAGTTATTGGATGCTAATGGCCAGCCGAAGACCTCGCATACGACCAATAAGGTGCCGTGTATTATTTATGATAATACGGAGAATCGTGGGCGGTATCGGTTGGCGTCGATGGTGGAGCCAGGGCTGAGTAATTTGGCTGCGACGATGGCGGTACTGCTGGGACAGAATGATTATCCTAGTGAGTGGGATGCGCCGTTGATATTGCTTAACCAATAAATATATACTCGTAAAGTTGATAAAAAGTAGTTAATTTGTTCGCTTTTACGCTGCACGCCAGGAAAGTTTTTTCAAATTTTTTAACGAAAAATACCCAAAGTCTCACGGCTGTCTTCACGGTTCGCGCGAGATATTTTTCTAAAATTTGAAAAAACTTTCTTGGGTTTGCTTTATGCTCACAAATTAACTACTTTTATCTTCTATACGTTTTATATGTTTGAATAGTTTTCTGGGTTTGCCAGATGCTCACTCGAATTAGATATTAGCTTTTTGTCTTCTTTATGTCATTATTTGCCACAAACGACATTATTGGCATGGAGCCAGCCTTCGACGGAGCCGCCGTCAAGATATTCGCCAGTTGTAGGCGCCACCCGCATTACGCCGCCGTCTTTAATATATTCATCAATCGGGTCAGTCACCATATACTCTTGGTCCAAGGGTCCAAAATCATTTTCGTTGACATATTTAACTATGCGCTTTAATAGTTCTGGCGACATGATATATTTTGAAACATTAATTAAGTTTGACGGAGCGTCTTCGGGCTTTGGTTTTTCCACTACGCCAACTAGCTTGCCGTCTCTAGCGGACAGTACACCATATTTTTCAACATTTTCCTTAGGAATTTCGACGCCGAGGATAGCGGAGTCACCATCATCTTTGATAGACTTGATTAGAGCTTCCGAGGCCGACTCGCCATCTGGGTTCCAGATAAAATCATCGCCCATAAATACTAAGACGGGTTCATTGATATTATATTCCTCCACTACCATTGCAATTGGCACAGCCGTGCCATATTTGCCAGCCGGGTCTTGCACAGTATAATGAATAGTTACATCATCAGGTAAAGTTTTAGCAAGCTTCAATCTATCCTCTTTGCCTCGGTCAATCAAGTATTGGTTCAAAGCTAAATTGTCCTTGTAAAATTCTTGCACTTGACACGGTTCAACGTTGGATATTACCATGTAAATATCTTTGACGCCTGCCTTGATTAATTCCTGTACAGAGTAGTCTACGAGTGGACGGTTGCCGACTGGTAACATCGACTTTTCGATAATTTTAGTAATTGGTAATCTGCGTGTGCCCCAGCCTGCAACTGGAATGATGGCTTTTGTAATCATATTGATTATCTTCCTACTTATATTATAATGTAAGTAGGGTTGACAATTAGAATGGTGTGCGGTAGAATAATATTAGAGTTTAAGGATTATCCGTTTCGTCTGAAGCGGATAATTTTTACTTTGATTAGACCAAAGATTAGGCTAAAGTCAAAAACCATAACACCTCCTTTCTCCCCGCTCTTATTTTTAATTTTGCAACCCCACTTGAGATTATTCTAGCATATTTAGATAGGAAATGGAATAATATAGTAAAGCTGGCACTCTTGACACGGGAGTGCTAATTTTATATAATAGGGGTAGGTAGGCGAATAATGCTGATGAAGATGGCGAGATTTGTCTAAAATTAAGTGAATTTAAGAACAAAAAGGAAAATATGCAAGCAGAATTTAGTGAAATAATGAATCAATTGTCCGAAAATGCACGGTTTGCGTTGCAGAAGGCGGATTATTATGCCAAGAGATATAACAATGGTTATATGGGGACGGAGCATTTGCTACTCGGGATAATGTCGATGGATACTTCGACGGGGGCGAAGTTGATTCGGGATGAGGGGGTGACGCTGGAAGAGGTGGAAAAAGCACTGAATAAGGTGGCGGTGGAGGTGCCGGGCTCGGATATGGCGATGATGTCGCTCTCAGAGGCGGTGATTTTGACGTTTCGGATGGCGCAGAATTACACGCATGAGCAGGGGCTGACCGTGATCGGGACGGAGCACGTGTTGCACGCGTTGCTCTCTCAGCCGAACTCGCGGGCGGCGTTGATTTTGCATGGGTTGAAGGTGGATAATGAGAAAATACTGGACCAGATTGAGTACATGGTGGAGCAGCAGACGAAGGAAGAGAAGTCTAGAGCGGAGAAGGCGAAATATCTCAATAAAAAACCGCTGAAATTCCTCAGTCGGTATGGGAAAGATTTGACGGAGGAGGCAAGGGAAGGGAAATTGGATACGGTGATTGGGCGAGAAAGTGAAATTGAGCGGGTGGTGACGGTGTTGTCGCGCCGAACGAAGTCTAATCCAGTGCTGATTGGCGAAGCGGGTGTGGGTAAAACGGCGATTGTGGAGGGGCTGGCGACGCGAATTGTAAAGAACGAAGTCCCTGGGAATTTGATTGGTAAGCACATTTACCAGGTGGATTTGTCGGGGGTGGTGGCTGGTACGAAGTTCCGCGGGGAGTTTGAGGAGCGGATTAAGGGGATTATTGATGAAGCGGTGGAAGATGAGACGATTTTGCTATTTATAGATGAGATACATTTGCTGTGCGGGGCGGGGTCTGGTGAGGGGACGATGGACGCGGCGAATATTTTGAAGCCGGCGCTCGCGCGAAATCGGATTAATTTGATTGGGGCGACGACTTTGGATGAATATCGGAAGTCGATCGAGAAAGACAAGGCTCTCTCTCGGCGGTTCCAGACGGTGATGGTGGAGGAGCCGAGTGCGGCGGTGACATTAAGGATTTTGAAGGGGATCAAGAGTCATTATGAGAGTCATCATGGGGTGGTGATTCCGGATGAGTGCCTGGAGACGGCGATTACGATGTCGCAGCGGTATATTAATGATCGGTTTATGCCGGATAAAGTGATTGACGTGATTGATGAGGCGTCGGCGATATGTAAAGTGGCGGCGGACAAAAAGGGTGGTGGCAAATACAAGAAAATGAAGATTGAAAAGTCATCGTTAGAGGATAAAATAACGGAAGCGGCGGAGAAGGAAGATTTCGAGAAGGCGGCGGAGTATAAGACTGAGCTCGCGAAGTTGGAGCAGGAAATTAAGAAATTCGAGAAGTCTAAGAAGGCGAAGGATTTAGAGACGCCGACTTTGACAGAGGAGAATCTGGCGACGGCGGTGAGCTTGAAGACTGGAATACCAGTGTCGAAGGTGCACGGGTCAGAAATGAAGATGCTGATGAACCTCGAGGACGAGCTGAAGCAGTCGATTATAGGGCAGGACGAGGCCGTGTCGGCGGTGGCGAAGGCGATTCGGCGGGGACGCTCAGGTATTGCGGATGCGAGGCGCCCGATTGGCTCATTCCTGTTTATGGGGCCGACGGGGGTGGGTAAGACGGAGTTGGCACGGGTAATTGCGCGGGAAGTGTTTGGGGGTGAGAATGCCTTGGTGAAGATAGATATGAGCGAGTTTGGCGAAAAGCATAATGTGTCTAGGCTGATGGGGGCGCCGGCGGGGTACATTGGTTATGATGATGGCGGGAAGCTAACCGAGGCGGTGCGAAGAAAACCTTATTCGGTGATACTATTTGACGAGATCGAAAAGGCGCACCCAGATGTATTTAACTTGCTACTGCAGATTTTGGAAGATGGGGTGTTGACTGATGGGCAGGGGAACAAGATTAAGTTTAATAATACGATCGTGATTTTGACATCGAACCTGGGGTCGGCGGATATGTACCGCGAATCAGAGCTTGGGTTTACGGCAAAGACGGCGAAGGATAAGAAAGCGCTGGCCGAGGAGTACGAGGAGAATAAATCTTATGCGATGAAGGCTTTGAAGAAAGTGATGCGACCGGAGTTGATTAATCGGTTGGATAATATTTCGGTGTTTCATGCATTGACGCGGAAGAATGTGGAGAAGATATTTGATAATTTGATAGATGATTTGAGGAAGCGACTGGCGACCAAGGGAATTGGGATTAAGATTAGTGAGCCAGCAAAGGATTATCTGATTGAGCAAGGGTATGATCCGAAGAATGGCGCGCGGCCTTTGAGACGGAAGATTGAGGACGAGGTGGAGTCGTTGCTATCAGAGCAGATTATTGCGGGGGAGCTTGTCAAGGGCGATATTCCAGCTTTGAAATTAAGTGGTAAGAAATTAAAACTAGTAAAGGAGTAACATGACAAAAAATTATTTAGTACCAACAGTGGTAGAAGAAACTAACAAAGGGGAGCGGGCGTATGATATTTATTCAAGGCTGCTCAACGACCGAATTGTGTTCCTCGGTGAGGATGTGAATGCGCATACGGCAAACCTGGTGGTGGCGCAGCTGCTGTATCTCGCGCACGAGGATCCGAAAAAACCGATTAAGCTATACATTAATTCGCCTGGGGGGTCGGTGTATGATGGTCTCGCGATTATTGATACGATGAATTATATCGAGCCAGATGTGGAGACGATTGGGATTGGCTTGCAGGCGAGCATGGGGGCGATGCTGCTGTCGTCTGGCGCCAAGGGGAAAAGGTATTGTTTGCCGAACGCGCGGATTATGATACACCAACCGTCGTCTGGCACGGAGGGGAAGATCACGGATCAAGAGATTATGTTGCGGGAGGGAGTGTTCCTCAAGAAACGGCTTGCGGAAATTTTTGCGAAAAATACGGGGAAGGATTTGAAGCAGGTGGAGAAGGATATGGATCGGGATAATTGGATGAGTGCGGAGGAGGCGAAGGAATACGGGATCATTGACGAGATTATAAAGTAATATATAATATATAGTATGAAGATTTTGTGGACTGATGGAAGCGCGGTGCCGAATCCTGGTAAAGGTGGATTTGCGGTGATACTGCAAAAATCGGACGGCGAGGGCGAACCGGTGGTGTTGGGCGGTGAGGACGATTCGACTAACATTCGGATGGAGGGCAAGGCGATGATCGCGGCGATTCGCTATGCTGGTGAGGAGGGGTGTGAGATTCACTCAGATTCGGAGTTTTGGATAAATGTACTTACAAAGTGGGCGGACGGTTGGAAAGCGCGGGGTTGGAGAAGATCGCAAGGAGAAATTCAGAATTTGGATATTGTAAAAGAGTTATATGAACTATATCATCAATATCCAGTAAAACTGATGTGGGTGCGAGGGCATGTGGGGACGAGATATAACGAGATGGCAGACGAGTGGGCTAATAAGGCCAGAAAAGGTCAGAGGTTGTGATTAATTTATGTATCTAGCAGTACTAGGGCGACAAAGTAAGATATCGTTGGCGGAGCTGGAGGCTCAGTTTGATGATGTCAAGAAAATAAATGACCGTGTGGCGTTATTTGAGAGTGATGTGAAACCTGAGATTGCTCGTTTGGGAGGTAGCATAAAACTTGCGAAGAAGATGAACTTGAAGCCACTTGATTTCTTGGCGGGATTGCCGGAGGGTAAATTGACGATCGGAGTCAGTGATTATACGGATGGTACTAGCAAGAAGCTCGTGACTGCTGAGGCATTAAAAATGAAAAAGATTCTTGTGCGGCATGGTCGCAGTGTACGAATCGTGGAAAATAAAGAGGCAGCCTTATCCTCTGCAACGTCGTTGCATAATGGTTTGTCGGGCAAGAATGAGCGTAAGGTCGAGCTAATTAGAGCGAATGACGAGTGGTATTTGGTATTTGGTGTGCAGGATATTGATGCGTATGTGCGCCGTGATCAAGCGCGGCCGGCACGTGATGCGAAAGTGGGTATGCTTCCACCCAAGCTGGCGCAGATTTTGATAAATTTGTGTGGGAGGTTGCCTGAGGGGGCTAGGGTGCTAGATCCTTTTTGTGGGACTGGTGTGGTACTACAGGAGGCGGCGTTGATGGGCTACAAGGCTTATGGGACCGATATAGATGCGCGGATGTGTGATTATTCTCAGAAGAATATGGACTATCTTGGGGCAAAAGATTATGAAATTGAGGTGGGGGATGCGACTAATTATGAATGGGAGGGTAAGATTGATGCGGTGGCGTGTGAAGGGTATTTGGGCAGACCAATGTCGCAAATCCCTTCCGAGATTAAGTTAAAAACCGAAATGCAAGAATGTAAGGCCATACTGTTTGGCTTTTTGAGAAATTTGGCAAAACAGATTAAGGCCGGAACTCCTGTCACTGTGGCAATGCCAGCTTGGCTGAATGCGGAGGGTACTTATGTAAGATTAGGGATTGACGAAATTGAGTCAATGGGGTATAATGTTAATAATAAGTCGCGCGAGGGGCTACTTTATTTTCGTGAAGGGCAAATCGTTGCGAGAGATATAATAATGTTAAGGAAAAGATAATGTCACACGTAAAAGCTGGCGGTACCGCCAAAAATATTCATAATAATGCTGGTCAGCGTCTTGGCGTTAAGCGTTTTGGTGGCCAGAAGGTCAAAAATGGGGAAGTGCTAGTTCGGCAGACTGGGGCTACTAAGATTGCTGGGCCAGGCACTTATATGTCACGCAATTTCACAATTCATGCGGCCAAAGATGGTGTAGTGACTTTTGTTAAGACAAAGAAAACCCATTTTTCGGGTAAATCTTTGCCGCGTGTACGCGTGGAAGTGCGCTAGGATCCTGTTATTGGGTTTGGTCTATCGGGGTTACTTGCTGAAATCTTCAGTGAGAACCTCGATTTCGTTTTTGAGACTATTTAGATCATTTTCGATTTCTTTGGCGAGCTTAACTGCTGCTTTGTAGCGATCGGTAGCATCTTCTAGTTTGAAATCGTCCGAATAAAACCATTCGACTTCGGTGTCTAGTTTTGCGATTTTTTGATTGAGACTGAGTTTTTCTGCCATATTGGCTCCTTTCTTATTATTTTCTAGTATGTACTTGTTTGATTTCGGCGGTGATGGATTCTTTAAATGTTGTAATTTTTACAACATTGCCTGGGGAAATTTTACCAGATAGTATTGCGTAGCCTTGCTTTAGGACTTTTTCGGGATTAAGAGCTTCGAGTGTGCGGAGTTTGTTGGATATGTTTTGTTGTGCCAAGTTGCATTCTCCCTGTATTTTTTGCAATATTTGTGTCATTTTGTGGTGGTTGGACTGGCGTAAGGGTTCGATATACCTTGTGAGGAGAGCTCCAGATACGCGGTTGATAGTTTGGCGGTTTTGGGATATGGCTGGTGCGATATAATCAGTAAGGAGGCTGCGAGATAGATTATTGAGCTTGTCGTGATTTTGTGTGGTGGCGCGGCTGATTTCTTGGAGAAGGAGCTGCTCGGTGCGATTGATGGTGTGGGAGAGTTTTGCTGACATTTCGGAACGATCGGGGGTCAATAACTCTGCGGCGTTGGACGGAGTGGACGCTCTGACGTCTGCTGCGAGGTCGGCGAGGGATTCGTCTATTTCGTGGCCGATACCTGTGATTACGGGGATTTTTGAGGCGGCGATTTCGCGGACTAGGGCTTCGTCATTGAAACATGCTAGATCGTCGGCGCTGCCACCACCGCGAAGAATTGCGATTACTTGCACTTCGCCGTGTTCGTTGAAATATTTTAGGGCGCGGATGATTTGGTCGGCGGCGTCCATGCCCTGTACTTGAGTATGGGCGACTTGTGCGTGGATTCCACCCCACCTTGCATTGATGATTTTGATAAAATCAGCATAGCCTGCTGCGCCGGTAGATGAAATGATTCCGAGGCTGGTAATGTCTTTGGGCAATGGGCGTTTCTTGCCTATATCAAATAATCCTTCGGCGGTGAGTTTTTTCTTGAGCATTTCGTAGGCCTTTTTTAGTGAGCCTTCGCCTACGGGGGAGATGGAAGTCACGGTGAAGGAGAATTTGCCCCACTTCGTGATTTTAGGGACTCCGCGAACCATTACTTTCATGCCGTCTTCGATGGGCTGCCGTAGTGACCATAAGGTCATAAAACAGTTGACGCTGGACTCTGCGTCTTTGATATCGAAAAACACCCATTTGCCTTGATTGACTTTGAAGCTGGCTACTTCGCCGACGATGACAGTGCTAGAGTAGGAATAGTCAAGGGTCTGATTGACTAAGTTGAGAAATTCTGTAGGAGTCAGGCTATTCACGTGGTTTACCCTTGATGGCTTTATAATACGGAATGGAGCCTGACGCAATAGTGAATACTAAAGTGATTACGCGTGTCATGACTGTGATAATGGTGGCGGTGGGGAAATCTACTCCTAAGGCAATCATCACTCCTGCCATGCCAAGTTCATATAGGCCATAGGGGACTATGCCGTCAAAGACGGATCCGATGGCTTCACCGATCATAATGTATGGTAGGAGCTCTGGGCGTCCGAGAGACCAGGCGACTATCCAGTAGGTCATTATTTCGAAAAAACTGTAGATGAAACCCCACAGGGCTGGTTTTTTGAGATAACGCTTGTTTTCTTTGGCGATTTTAACATTGTCGTGGATGTCGGCGAAATATTTGCTGATGCGATCATAACGCATGAGCTGTTTCTTGTGACCAAAGGTGACGATGCGGATGATCCTGTTGATGACGCGGGCAGAAAGTTTTGAGAAGAATTGAATGCGCTTGCTGTTACCTGCGACATATATAACGAACCAAAGTAAGAAAAACACAGTAGTATTCATGAGAAGGGCTACCGGTATAATCCACATGGCTCCGCTAGGGATTACTCCGAGAATAAGAAGGACGATGATTGCGACCAGGGCTTGTGCGTAGTTGACTACGGTAGTTACCGCATAACGGAAGACGTAGAGAAAACTTGCTCCGCCCGCCGAAACACCATATTGACCTAGGCGATATGTGAGAAAGGCAAGCCCGCCGATGCCGCCGGCTGGGATTGCATGGTTGACGAAATTTAGCTCGGTGGAGATGCGAAGTATTTCGCCGTTAGTGAATTTTTTGATGTCTTGGCGGTGCTTGAGATAAGAGAAGAATATTTGCCCGCAAGCATAATACATAAACAGTTGCTCGGGTATTATGAATATCAATATAATCCAGTTGGCTTCGCCAAGGTGGTAGAAAGTATCTACGATGTCGGGCCAATTTTGGTAAACTACCCATGCGACTAGTAAGACGGTCAAGATCCAGAGTATTGTACGGAAAGAAGACCAGCGATGTTTTGCTTTAGCCATACTTCTATTGTACCATATTTAAGATATTTATGTTTTTAGAAAAATATGATACAATGGGGGTATGGAAGATAGATCTATACCTACATTGCAATCTGTCCCTTCGGGGCAGCCTATGCAGCAGACTTCGCCTCAAGCGCAGCAATTTCAGCCTGCTATGGGGGTGAATGGAGCGCCGGTTGTCCAGTCGGCTCCAGTGGTACAAGTAAATAAAAATGGCACTGCTAGCTTAGTAAAAACCATAGCTATCATCATCTTGTCACTGGTATCTGTTACTTTTATCGGGTTGTTTATCTGGATTATGATGCAATATAATGATATACAGACTGGCGAGCAGGCTCGTACTCAGAGCGCAGTAGAGAAGGCGCAGTATGAGCAAAAGGAGGCTGATCTAGCGCAGTTTGCTGAAGACGAGAAATATCCTTTGCGTGACTTTGCGGGCCCGGCAGATTATGGTCAATTGTCATTTAAATATCCGAAGACGTGGAGCGTTTATGTTGCGAAGGACGCCTCGAGTGGCGGTGATTACGAAGCCTATTTTAATCCTCTTGTGGTAGAGGCCGTATCGGATGATACTGTAAATGCGCTTAGGCTTACGATTCGCGATAAGACCTTTGAGGATGTTTCGGCTGAGTATCAGCGTATAATGGAGCGGAAGGATTCGGGGCTTTCTGTGGAGTCGGTGGAAGTGAATGGTATCACAATGAATCGTTATACTGGGAAGATACCCAACACTGAGCTTAGCGGCGTAATTGTGACTTTTAAGATTCGGGATAAGACTGCTATTTTACAGACAGATGCAGAAGCGTTTGTTGGTGATTTTGACGCTCTGCTGCAGACAATTACCTTTAATGCATAAGGAGTGGCTAGGTATTTTGTGTGATTTGCTTGGTGATCGTTATAATTTTGTTACGAATTTCGTCGCTTAAGATGACGCGCTTGATTATGTCTAGGTCGGCTGTATAGATTAATCTTAGCATTTTGATTTCGTTGGCGCCGTATGTGCCTTGCTTGTCGGGATAGAAAGCTTTTTCGATGTTGTCCCAGGTGTATTTTGCGTCTGCTTTTAATGCTGCTCCGTTTGTGTCGCGATATAGATTAATATCTTCCCCCATTATGTGCGCAAGGTTCATCGAATACCATGCCTCAATCATTTTTGTATCATAGCCAGTGTTGAGCGTCGTGAGACATTTATCGGTGATGTTGAAATATTCTGGGCTGTCGGAACTTTCTGATGCAACATTTATTTTTTTTAGGATAATAGTGGCTAATTCTATTTTGGCGAAATCTTTGAGAATTTCGCTATGGTATTGGACCATTTTTGCGCCGGTTAGCACGCCCAGTTCACTTCTACCTAAATGAATATTGTATTCTGATAGAGTAAATAATTCGATGCCGCCGGCTAGTTTGGATTTTGGTTTGCGCGCGCCTTTGGCAATTACGGCTATTTTGCCTTCAGGGGTAATAATATTGAGGATCCTATCCGCTTCTCCGTAATTTGTACGTTTTAGTACGTAGCCGCGTGTCTTGAGGTCTTTATTAGGGGGCGTATTGCTGGACATAACTATGGATCTCCTGTGGTGTCATCGTGTCTTTTTTCAAAATGCCCACGACACCATAAATTGATAAATCTTGGATTGGTAAGTCTAGTGAAGTTACGATGACTATTGGTATCTGTGCTGTATCGGGATACGATACTAGCTCATTTAAAAGCGTAAAGCCATCTGGGCCGTCTAGCAAAATATCTAGGAGGATTAAATTGGGTATTTTGCCTGTGGCGATGGCATCCATTACTGATATTGCATCGCCAAATTCTAATAATTCTGTGCCTTTGCCGCAGGCGCGTGCGATGCATTTTCGCATTATTTTGTCGTCATCAACTACGAATATCATAATCAAATAGGCTCGCTTGTTTAGAGATTGGTAAATTTACATAAAAACTTGTGCCGTCGCGGTGTCGGATTGCACCTACGCTAGCGTTCATGTATCTTGCAAAACGTGAAGCGATAAACAGCCCTAAGCCAGAAGACCCTGGGCGCATGGCGATGGAAGTAGGCTGCTTGATCCAGCCTTGTTTTAATTCTCGCCAGATGCTTATGGGTAAGGATGGTCCGTAATCTCGTATGGTGATTTTGACTTGGCCGGCGGAATCTCGCACTGTGAGTTCGGCTTGAGACTCGGCTTTTGAATAGTGTATGGCGTTGACTAAAAAATTGTATATTACGCTATATAATAAATCGCGGTTGGCTGTGACTAATTTGGCATGATTGGAATACTTGATTATTAGTCCCTTTTCGTGTTGGTCAAATAAATATCTTAGTTCATGACTTACGGCATCGCATACCTCGCGTACGGCGACAGGCTCCATTTCGAATAGCCCGTCATCGAGCCGTCGTATTTTGGCTAGGTCATTTACTTGTTTGATTGCGCGCTCGCTGACATTGATCATTTCACTGCGGGTATGTTCGCCGCTAGAATCCATTTCGGGTAGGGCGAATGCTAGCTGCCTTAATACTGCAAGTGGCGCTTTTAGCTCATGCGCTGCCACTAAAATACCGTCTACCTCCTGCTCCATAATTTACATTATATCATGACCTGGCGGATTTCGTGCTATAATAGGGGTATGAAATTATCAGAAGAATTAGTATACCGTGGCTTTATAGCTGAAACAACAATAGCCGATCCGGCAGATTTAGACAACAGGGAATCCAAGAAGTTTTATTGGGGAGCAGATCCGTCGGCCGATTCGCTAACGATAGGGAATCTCGCCGCATTGATGATGTGCGCGTGTTTTGTGCGACATGGTTATCAGCCGTATCTTTTGGTGGGGGGTGCTACTGGTCAGATTGGTGACCCGAAAGAAAACGGCGAGCGGGATTTGAAGTCGTTGGATGAAGTGGAACATAATAAGTCTTGCATCAAAAAACAGATCGAGCAGATAATCAATGTCGATAATGCGACGATGGTGGATAATTACGATTGGTTTCGCAATATAAATTATTTAGATTTTTTGCGTGAAGTGGGGAAGGCGTTTTCGATGACACAGTTACTTGATCGCCAGTTTGTGCAGAATAGAATTGGTGAGGGTGGCTCGGGTATTTCCTATGCGGAGTTTTCGTACACATTGATTCAGGGGTATGACTTTTTGCATCTATATCGCGAGCATGGTATATCGTTGCAACTTTGTGGTGCGGATCAATATGGTAATTGTACTTCGGGGATTCATTTGATTCGACGGCTCGAGGATGGCCGGGCCGACGTGTGGTCTACGCCGCTGGTAATTGATCCGGTGACGGGGCGCAAATTCGGTAAGTCGGAGGGTAATGCGGTGTGGCTTGCTTCTCGTGACAATGGAAGTGGAAATTATACCTCGATCTTTGATTTCTATCAATTTTGGTTGAATCAGCCGGATGAGTCGGTCGAATACTTGATTAAAATTTATACTTTGTTGACAAAAGATGAGATTGAGGACATCTTGGAGCGCCATGCTAAGCAGCCAGAACTAAGATTGGCGCAAAAGGCTTTGGCGCGAGGCGCTACGGAAGTCGTGCATGGTGCAAAGGCGGCAGAGGAAATGGAGGATTTGGTGGCGAAATTATTCGGGCGCGATACGGATTTTGCGAAGTTTACGAAAGATGAAATTACGAAGTTTGGTGAGTATTTGCCTACGGCTCGTAAGGGAGTGATGCTGGTGGAGGCGCTCGTTGAGAACGGGTTAGCTGAGTCAAAGAAAAAAGCGCGCGAATACATCAAACAAGGTGCGGTATCAATAAACGGAGCGAAAGTTAATGACGATGCGGCAGCAGTAAGCGATGTTGCTATCATCAAAAAAGGTAAAAATAAATTCTTGATCATCTTGTGATATAATAGATGGTATGAGTAAATTAGAAGATATAGTGAGTTTATGTAAGCGGCGTGGATTTGTTTTTCCAGGTAGCGATGTGTATGGTGGGTTTGCTGGGACGTGGGATTTTGGGCCGCTGGGTGTGATTTTAAAGAAAAACTTAATGGACGCTTGGTGGCATTATTTCGTGGAAGAGCGGGATGATATGTATGGTGTGGACGCGGCTATTTTGATGAATCCGCGCACTTGGGAAGCTTCGGGACATACTGCTACTTTTGCTGATCCGCTTGTAGAGTGTAAAGAATGCAAGTCTCGCTTTCGCGCAGATAAGATAGCGGATGGTATTACGGAGTCCGTTACTACGGAGGAGTTTCTTAATACTCATACTAAGTGTCCGGTGTGTGGCAAGGAAAACTGGGGGCCGATCCGGAAGTTTAATATGATGTTTACTACTCATGTCGGGGCGGTTCTTCCTGATGACGATGCAGAATTGGCAAGCAAGAACATTGCTTATTTGAGGCCTGAGACGGCGCAAGGGATTTTTGTAAATTATAAGAATGTTGTGGATACGATTTATCCTTCGCTGCCTTTTGGTATTGCGCAGCAGGGTAAAGCGTTTCGAAATGAGATTTCGCCGAGGGATTTTATCCTTAGGGATAGGGAATGCTCTCAGATGGAGATCGAGTATTTTGTGGCGCCGGATACGTGGGAGGAAAATTTTGAGAAGATGCGCGGACTGCAGCATGACTTTCTTGAGAAGGTCGTGGGTTTGCCAGCCGAGAGCATTCACGAATATGAAGTGCCGGCCGGTGATAGGGCACATTACTCCAAGCGTACTATTGATTTTATGTTTGATTATCCAAATGGGTCGGAAGAGTTGATGGGGCTGGCTTATCGGACGGTCTTTGATCTAAATAATATCCAGCGAGAGTCTGGCAAGTCTATGGAATATCGGGATAAGCAGACGGGCGAGACTTTTGTGCCGCATGTGATTGAGCCTTCTGTCGGTGTGGAACGGCTTTTCTTGGCGGTGCTTGCTAGTGCTTATTGTGAAGATGAGATCGATGGCAATAAGCGGATCGTGTTGAAGTTCCCTGAGAATTTAGCTCCGTACAAATATTGCGTATCGCCACTGCTGAAAAATAAGCCGGAATTGGTCGAGAAGGCGCGAGTCGTATATGAGCAATTGAAGCAGAAATATACTTTTGTTACATGGGACGATTCGGGTAATATTGGAAAGCGTTATCGTAAGCAGGATGAGATTGGCACTCCGAAGTGTGTTGTGATTGACTTTGATACGCTTGATGACGATACTGTGACGGTGCGTGATCGTGATACGACAGAGCAAGTGCGAATAGAAATTGCAAAATTATAAAAATATCCCCCTTGGAGGGGGATATTTTTAGAGTTCCTCGATGGTTTTCTTGGCCTTCTCTACGGTGTCTTTGATGGTGTTTTTGACTCTTAATTCTGGGTGGGCATCTAGGTAGCGCTCGATGGAGCTAGCGATAACTTTCTTTGCCGACTTTGCGTCTTCGAAGGCTTTGACCTCGGTGGTGCCAGGCTTCTTTAGGTCTTTGTAATGATTGAAGTGGAACTCGATTTGCTTTAGAGTCTGTGCGGGTAAGTCCTCGAGGCTATTATAAGCGTCGCCGTTATTACGGTCGTCAGCTGGGACACAGATGATTTTGTCGTCTACTTCGCCGCCATCTACGAATTTCATGACACCGAGGATTTTGGCTTTCATCCAGATGCCGGTAGTGAGTGGCTGCTCGGTGATCATGAGGACGTCGAGCTCGTCGCCGTCTTCGTCCAGAGTCTGGGGAATGAAACCGTAATTGCAGGGCTTGGCGAAAGCGATTGGCTCAACACGGTCGAGCATGAAACAGGCATGCTCGCGATCCCATTCGATTTTATGATTGGACCCGGTGGGGATTTCGATGACGACGTTGAGTTCGCCTTTTTCATAGTCACCGGGGGTTAAGATTTTGTTAAAATCTGCCATGAAAATAACTCCTTATATTATATATACGATTATATCATAAAATGATGAGATGGGTAGGCTAGTCGGCCCAGAAATCTTCGGGATTGGAGATGACATCGATATTGATTACGGTGGATTCGCCGGTCTGGAAATTTTTGGCCTGGAAAGTCTTGGAGGTGACCTCTGACTCGCCGATAACTATGCCGTTTTTGGCGACCTTGGCGGCGTAGGAGATCCTGTCGCCGAGCTTTTTGCCGGAATAGATGATGGTGACGGTGTGACCTTTGGCGCGGAGTTTGTCGGCGACACTGATGCTCTCGTCGTATTCGTGCTCGGACATGGGGATGAGGCAGTAATCGAGGAGGCTGTCGGTGATAGGGTCGAGGAGATTGGCTTCATTTAGGATGAAGAATAAGCGGGTGAGGCCAATAGAACCACCAACGCCTGGGAAGGGCTGGTCGGAGAAGTGCTTGGTGAGGTTGTCATAGCGACCGCCACCGGCGATGGAGCCGATATTCTTGTGCTCAGGGAGGATAAACTCAAATACAGTGCCGGTGTAGTAGTCTAGCCCGCGGATGATTTTCATATCGGCGGAAATTTGGTCGGCGAGGCCGGCAGACTCGAGAAGATAGAGGGTTTGATCGAGCTCGGTGACGCCTTCTAGGTAAAGAGGATCGGTGATCTCGAGATTGCCTAGAGTGGCGACGACTTCGGAGCGAGGCCCGTGGAGGTCGATGAAGGCCAGGAGCTTTTTGACGGTGGATTTATCGAGACCGAGGGCCTCGAAGTCAAACTTGGTTTGCTCGGGTGTGACTTTCTCGGCGTGGTCAATAATGCTCATGATATCGGATGACTTGTCGTTGAGATCGAGGGAATTTAAGAACCCGGTGAGGATTTTGCGATTGTTGATGCGGGCGAGGATGAGAGTGTCGAGATTGAAAGAATTGAGTGCTGCGAGGAGGGTAGAGATGACGTCGGCGTCGTAGGCAAGAGGTAGCTCGCCGCGGCCGATGACGTCGATATCCAGCTGGTAGAATTCGCGGAAACGACCTTTCTGGGCGCGCTCGCCGCGGAAGTTGAGCCCGAGCTGGGAGACTTTGAAGGGGAAGGTAAGGCTATTCTCGTGCTCGACGATGTAGCGAGCCAAAGGTACAGTGTGATCGAAGCGCAGTGCTTGATCGGCGGACTCGATGGACTTGTCGCCGGTCTTGATGAGCTTGTAGACTTGCTTCTCGGTGTCGCCGCCGGCTTTGGCGAGGAGAATCTCGGTGCGCTCGATGGTGGGTGTCTCGATCTCGTGGTAGCCGTGACTGTGATAGATGCGGGAAATATTGTGCTTTAGATTGTTGAAAATGGCTTGAGCTTCGGGGAGGAGCTCTTGGGTGCCAGAGACTTTGGAGGTATTAATCTTTTTCATATATTAATTATAGCACGGATAAAAAAAATAGGCTAGAGAGCCTATCTGTATTATGAAATATTCTTGACGTGGTGTCAAGAATGTTGTGGTGGGCGATAGAGGAGTCGAACCTCTGACCTCGTCTACGTCAAAGACGCGCTCTAGCCAACTGAGCTAACCGCCCGTGGAGGTGATCTTCCTATATAGGTGCACGATATGGTGAGGCGGGAGGGGCTCGAACCCTCGACACCGGGCTTAAAAGGCCCGTGCTCTAACCAGCTGAGCTACCGCCCCAGGATGGTGTGTGTCTATTATAGCACATTTTCGAAAAAGATGCTAGGCATAGTTCTAGATATGTTCTAGATATGGTTGTGGAAAAGTCGAAAAATGGGTAAATTGATGCGAAACAAAATGAAAAATGTAGTATAATGGTAAGTGCAACAGTTTAATATTTGTAGTAGGCATCAGCCTATTTTATAGACTACTACAATAGAAGGTAATGATGGCACCGTTTGGGAAGCCGAGCCTTCGATTGTCGTAGTTGATGTCGAATGTTAGACTGTTGCACCCCTTGCGGTGCCATTTTTATTAATACCGTAAAAGAGACAAATGGCACAAATAACCTTGTGTCAGCCTCATTTAAGATGGCACCGCCGGGGGATAAAAAGGAGGGGGATAAAAGGGGCAAAGGGGGATGAGGGATAATTAATAACTTAGTAAGGAGAAATCCAAGATGGTCATACATCATCAAATTCACCAATTTAAGTCAAAGACTACATTAATAGCTCTTATCACT
>JAFWNY010000012.1 GCA_017510075.1 Candidatus Saccharimonadota bacterium
CTAATGATACGATGGCCTATGTAACAAATAGTGGCAATAATACTACCACTTGCAATAGCAGTACTCCATGCAACTCATATTACTCCTGGATTGCCGCTACACTGGGTGGCAAACAAGCCAATGGCAGCACTGCACAGACTACAAATGGCTATAACGCTGCAGCTAGCATCTGCCCCAAAGGCTGGAGACTACCAACTTCTACTACTAGTAACGCAGATGCTACAACTAGCCCCAACTGGAAAACTGGTGACTGGTATGCCCTTGCTACCGCATATGGGGCTAACCTAGAAAGCAACTACTACAATAACTCAGACGCAAACTTCTACAACAACGCTGGCCCTGGCACCGCCCCGAACTTCCTGCTCGCCGGCAACTACTACAATGGCTCGTTCGACTATGGCGGCTCGTACGGCAGCTACTGGTCGTCTACGGCGTACTCCAGTACGCGCGCCTACTACCTGAACTTCAATTCAGGGAACGTCAATTCGGCCAATAACCACGCTCGCAGGTACGGGTACTCCGTCCGCTGCGTCTATGGCTCCTAACAGGGGCAGCAAAAATCACCCGCCCTTAGAAGGCAGGTGATTTTTGTGGGGCCTGCCCCTCCACCACCGAATAACTGAATAATAAAATAAGCCCCCTCAAAGGGCTTTGTGGTGCGGGTAGACGGGGACGATCCGTCGTCTTATCCTTGGGAAGGATACATAATAGCCGTTATACGATACCCGCGCTACTCTTATTATATCATATTATCCCAAAATATGCTATAATTATAGTATGGAAAATATCAGGGAAGCGTTAAAACAAGCCATCAAGGATCTCTACGGCCTCGATTTTGAGCCCGATATCGCCCCCTCCCCCGCCAATATCGACGCCGACTATTCCACAAACGCTCCCTTGAAACTCGCGAAAGAACTCCACAAGCCCCCCATGCAAATTGCCGAGGAGCTAAGCAAGGATTTAAATGCCAATATTTCAAATCCCGGTTTCTTAAATTTTACCATCTCCAGCGCACAACTTATTAAATCGATAGACAATTTGTATAAAAATTTTACACAAGCAATTGCCTCGTCGGATTTCAAAGGCCAGACGGTTATTTGCGAATTTAGCGACCCCAACCCTTTCAAGGTTCTCCACGTCGGCCACCTCTATACCAGCATCATCGGCGACTCCATCGGCAAGTTATTCGAATACGCCGGCGCCAACGTCATCCGGGCCAACTTCGGTGGCGATGTCGGCCTCCACGTCGCCAAGACCATGTACATCTTGCAGCAAAAGGACATCAACGACCTCACTATCGAGGACATCGCCAAGTGTTACATCGAAGGCACCGCCGCTTACGAGGACGACCCTGCAGCCAAAGCCGAGATCACCAAGCTCAACAAAGAAATCTACAGGATTAACGCCGACAAAATCCACGACACCCCGTTCGCCGAGCTTTACTGGAAAGGCAGGGAATTATCCTACGACTATTTCCGCAATTTTTACAGCGAAATCGGCGTTAAATTCGACAAATACTATCCCGAATCCACCGTCGCCGCTCTCGGCCTAGCCAAAGTCAAGGAACAGTTAGCAAAAGGCGTCTACGAAATGTCTGACGGCGCCGTGATTTTTGACGGCGACAAATATGGTCTCCACACCCGTGTCTTTATCAACAAAGAGGGCGTCCCCACCTACGAAGCCAAAGACGTCGGTCTCATCTTCACCAAATGGCAGGATTACCATTTTGACAAATCCGTCGTCATCACCGGCAACGAGCAACTCGACTACATGAAAGTCGTCTTGAAATCCATCGAACAATACGCTCCCGAGCTCACCTCTCGCACCACGCACCTCACCCACGGTCTCGTCAAGCTCCCCGGTAATATCAAAATGTCCTCCCGCAAAGGCAATTTCTTAAAAGCCGTCGATGTCCTCGACATGGTCAAAAACGCCCTGAAGCAAGAGCACGATTCCGACGACAGCACCATCACCCTCGCCGCCACCAAATACGCCTTCCTCAAATACAAAATGGGCGGTAACATTATTTTTGACCCAGCCGAATCCGTCAAAATGACCGGCAACTCCGGCCCGTATCTCCTCTATTCCTGCGTAAGAGCTAAGAAAATCCTACATAATTGTCAGAATAATCAAAAAATTAATAACTATATATATAATATATATGAAAAAAACTTATCCAAAAAACTATTAGAATATAAAAACATTTTAAAAGATTCCGTCGCCGAAATGGCCCCGCACAAAGTCGCAAATTACTTATACGAACTCGCCCAGGAATTTAGCCGCTTCTACGAACATTGCCCTGTCGCCGGCACTCCTGAGGAACACAACCGCGCCCAGCTCGTCCAAGTCTATCTTAGCACCATGACCCACGGCCTAAACATCCTCGGCATTGACGTCCCGGAGGAAATGTAATGAAAAAAGCCAAACTTCTCTGGATAGACCTAGAAATGACCGGCCTCGACCCCTTAAAGGACAAAATCCTTGAGGTCGCCGCCATCGCCACCGACATGGAGTTAAACGAAATTGCCACCTACGAAGCTGTCGTCAAAGTCAGCGACAAATTAATGGACGAGCGCATGGTCGGCGACTTTTGGGAGAAAAACGCCAAATCCCGCGATGCCCTCAAAGCTCAGAACCAAAACGGCCAGCCCGTCAAAGAAGTCGAAAGGGAATTACTCGATTTTCTCGACACTTACTTCGGCAAAACCATCTATCTCGCTGGCAACTCCATCCACCAAGACCGCAAGTTTATCGAACGCGAAATGCCTGAGCTAGACAAGCGCCTTCATTACCGTATGCTCGACGTCTCCGCCTGGAAGATTTATTTCGAAAACGCCAAACACCAGAAGTTCAAAAAACCCGAGAATCACCGCGCCCTAGATGATATTAATGGCAGCATAGAGGAGCTGAGATGGTATTTGACCTTTCTAAAGTAACCGGCCTCGGCGACTACACCAAGAAAACCGAGTCACTTGAAGGCCACGACCACCCCGACCATTCTCGCACTCTATATTATAAAGGCGAGAAGGCTTTCCTCGTCGTCAACCCCCACACCCTAGAGCTCCGTTGCGACTCCAAGCTCGCCAACTTACTTAAAGAGAAATACGAATCCGTCATGGAATCCCGCTACTTCGGCAAAGGCGGCATCGAAATCGTCCCCGCCGGCCAGCTCGACCCTGAGGAATTAAACGACCTCGTTCGCCTCAGTTACAATCTCACCAACTAAAATGGGCCTCGAAGCTCTAACCGCTCCAAGGCCCATTCGCTTCAATCTACATCTTCTTCTCGGCCTTCGCCATCTCTTTTTCGACGGTTTTAGCTTTTCGCGCATCACGTCGTCGGTTCATTCGGTTCATCGCTTTAATAATCATAAAGATCACCCAAGCGATAATCAAGAACTGAATCACATTTTGGATAAAGTTACCGTATGCAATCACCGCTTCGTCACCCGTACCAAAGAAGTTCGGAATCCGGATCGCCAGCCCCGTGAAGTCCACGCCACCCGCGATCAAGCCCACGATCGGCATTACGATGTCGTTCACCAGGGAATTAACAATCGTCGTAAATGCCCCACCTACTGCCACACCTACCGCGAGGTCTATCACCGACCCACGGTTAATAAATTCGATAAATTCGTCTTTGAAACTTCCTCCACTCTTCCGTGCTTTTGACAAAGTTTCCTTTGCTTTCGCAGCCCCAGACGTTTTTGCATCGCCTTTTTCAGCGCTTTTTTTGGCCTCCGCCATAATAACTCCTTTCTTTAATTAGCTTCCGAAAAATCATCAAACTTACTATAAAGATTTTTCAGACTATTGTAAGATGTAGTGAGCAGCTCCCCCAAATCCGCATTGCTCGTAGAGTTAATAATTTCCGCCTCTTCAGACATAATCAGTGAAATCTCATAAGCCATCTTCAGTGCGTATGTCCTATCTAGCGTACCGCTTATCTTAGCATTAAACAAATCCGCCTCCAGATCATCGCGTGCTAGCTGCGCATCGCTTACGGTCGCCTCAGGTAAATCTTTTTCTTTAAAATCATATTTCTCGGTAACGTAGTCGGTAAGCTCACGATTGGTATTACTCAGAACACTATAAAGGGAAGCGCTGCTCGATCTTAAATCAGAAGATTTCACACTGGGCTGGTAAGTCTGAATTACTTCCTCCGTGTTATCTAAGTGCGCTTTTAACGCGTAAGACAAATTCTTGTCGCCCTTCTTGCCGCCGCTCAATATGGAGCCAACAATAATAATCAAAATTAATAATACTACCCCTATCATCGACACCATAAATATCTTTGATGATAAAATCTTACTCATGCCAGTTTTTTTCACTGGGCGATTTTGCATTGATATTTGATTCAGATAATCTTGCCCTTCCATATGTTATAATTATAGCATGCAAGACGCGAAAGAGGAAATAAAATCTCGGCTCGCAGTGGAGGATGTTGTTGGGCAATACGTGGAGCTAAAGCGCGCCGGCCGCAATCTCAAGGGTCATTCCCCCTGGGGCGTCGACAAGACCCCTAGCTTCATGGTGTCTCCCGAGAAAGGCATTTGGCATGATTTTTCCGCCAATAAAGGCGGTGATATTTTTACTTTCATTATGGAAGTAGAAGGTATTGATTTCAAAGAAGCCCTAGAGAAACTAGCTGCTCAAGCCGGTGTCGACCTCACCAAATATCGCGGCGGCGACCCAGCCGTCTCCAAGAAAAAGGCTCGGGCTCGTGAAGCTCTGCAGCTTGCTGCCAAGTATTACCAAGCTTGCCTCGTTCGTAATCGTGCCGTTTGTGAGTATGTTTTCTATAGGCGCAACCTCAATCGCAGCACCGTTGCCGAGTTTAAAATTGGCTACGCTCCCGCCGGCGGCAAGACCCTCGTCGAGGTCCTGGGGAAACGCGGCTTCACCGAGGCCGAGCTCGATGCCGCCGGCCTGCTCAACCGCTTCAAAGGCGATATGTTTCGCGACCGCATGACCGTACCGTTTTTCGACACGACGGGCGGGATCATTGGTTTCACCGCTCGCGTCATCAACCAGGGTGAGCCAAAATACCTTAATACCCCGGAGACTCTATTATTCAACAAATCCAAATTTATCTTCGGCCTCTATCAAGCCAAAGAGGCCATTCGTCGTGACGGCTTCGTTGTTATTGTGGAAGGGAATATGGATGTGATCTCATCCCACCAGGCCGGCGTCAAAGAGGCCGTTGCCACCTCTGGCACTGCCATGACCGAGCACCACCTAAAGGCCCTATCTAATCTCACCAGCGACATTCGCCTCGCCTACGACGGCGACGCCGCCGGTGTTAGGGCTACCGAGCGCGCCATCATGATGGCCGGCGATCTCGGTCTCGATCTCACGGTCATTTCCGACTACCACGGCGCCAAAGACCCCGACGAACTCATCCAGAAGGACCCCAAGCTCTGGCAGCAAGCCGTGAACGATCGCATTCCTGCCGTCGATTGGCTCCTCAGGAAGTACGAAGAGAATCTCAATCTCCGCCTCGCCCCCGACAAGCGCAAATATTCCGACGTCGCCCTCAAGCTCCTCAGCTACGTCAAGGACGAAGTCGAACGCGCTAGCTACGAGGAAAAGGTTGCCAAAAAGCTTGGTGTCCCTACAGACATTCTCCGCGACAAAGGCGACCGCTTGCACCAGAAGCTTGAGCAATCCGCCCACAAGAAATACCTCAAGAAGCCCAAAACCGAGATTAAAAGCGATCAGCTCCAGAAACTCGAAAACTCCCTTCTCGCGCTTAAGCTCTATGGTGGCATCACTAAGACCGATATTCCCATCGCCATCCCCGACGATGATACCCGTCTCGCCGAGCTCGAGCTCGTCTTCAATCACGACCACGAGCACACTGCGAACTCTGACTACGAAAAAGAAGCCGCCGAGCTCCTCTCCCGCTACAATTCCGCGCTCAAGCGCCAGAAAATCTCCGCCCTCAGCGCAAAGCTCGCTAGCCTAGACGAAAATGACGAAGAATACATCAATGTCTTAAAAGAGATCGACAGAGTCCAGCACGACGACTAGTTTGCAATTATTTTGCTTGCAAAAAAGATCAAAATAAGCTATACTTGATTGTAATGACCGGTAAAAAAGAAGATATTTTGAACGCAAAGGATCTGGTTCTTGATTTTGATGAGCCAGCCACCGACGATCTCGAGAATGAGGAAGAGCTCTCCGACGAAGAGCTCGCCATCACCGCCGAGAACGTCGACGCTTTCGCCGACGACAGCGTGAGGCTATACCTCCGCGAGATCGGCAAAATCCCTCTCCTCACCCCCGAGGAGGAGGCCGACCTCGCTCAGCGCATCATTAAGGGCGACCAGAAGGCCAAGAATAAAATGGTCGAGTCCAATATGCGTCTCGTGGTTTCCATCGCCAAGCGTTATGGTGGCCGCGGACTAGATTTCCTTGACCTTATCCAAGAGGGCAACACCGGCCTCCTTCGGGCCGTCGAGAAATTCGACCCCGCGAAAGGTTTTAAATTTTCTACTTACGCCACTTGGTGGGTTCGTCAGGCCATCACACGTGCTATCGCCGACCAGGCCCGCACTATCCGCATCCCAGTCCACATGGTCGAGACCATCAATAAAGTTCTTCGCACCACCCGCAAGCTCACCTCCGAGCTCAATCGCGAGCCTACCAATGAAGAGATCGCCAAAGCTCTCGACATGGAGCCCGACAAGATCGACTACGTCATGCGCATCAAGCAGGATA
Organism: Candidatus Saccharimonadota bacterium; assembly: GCA_017510075.1. Lineage (GTDB taxonomy): Bacteria > Patescibacteriota > Saccharimonadia > Saccharimonadales > Saccharimonadaceae > Nanosyncoccus. The sequence goes on from JAFWNY010000012.1 coordinate 6,723, forward strand.
TCGCCTCCCTAGATGCTTCCGTTGGTCGCGAAGGGGATGATGATGATTCTGTCCTCGGTGATTTTGTCGAAGATGAAGAGCGCGCCTCCCCTGAGGAATCCGCCTCCAACCAGATTTTGAAAGAACAACTTTCCGAAATCATCGCCACCCTCACCGATCGCGAGCAGAAGATCATCCGCCTACGGTTTGGCATTGGCGGCGGTCGTCCTCACACACTCGAGGAGGTTGGCGAGGAGTTCGACGTTACTCGCGAGCGCATCCGCCAGATCGAGGCCAAGGCCCTAAGCAAACTCCGCAAGAACAAAGATACCAAGAAACTACACGAATATTTAAGATAGGAGGCACATGAAAAAACTCATCGCAATCATCACCAGCATCTCACTATCCGTTTTTGCTTTCTCTGCAACACTGTTTACTACACCCGTTTTTGCCGACACCCCCTGTACTTGTGCCAATGGTGACTCGGGCACCAAACCAGATACTGCCATCCTGGGCAACAGCGCCTGCGATTGCGGCCACGGCGAGTCTATCATCGGCATTTTAAGCCTCATTGTCAATATCATGACTATCGGTATCGGCATTCTCGGCGTGATAGGTATTTCCGTGGTCGGTATCCAATATCTTACCGCCGGCGGTAACGAAGAAAAAACTCGCAAAGCCAAGCGTCGTATGTTTGAGATAGTTATTGGTCTAGCGGCGTATGTAGTCATCTACGCCCTGCTTAACTGGCTCATCCCGGATTTTAAGCCGCTCGGGGCCTAGTATGAAGCGGCTACTTATCGTCTATAATCCCAGATCATCTCGTTTTGATGACGTCAAACGCGAAGTCTTTCCAAAAACCAGACAACTAAAAGGTTACGTCACCGGTAAATACGAAATCAAGCCCACCAATATCGAACAAAATATCACCGAGCTCGCCAAAATCGTCCAAGATGGCGATCTAATCATCTCCGCTGGCGGTGACGCTACTGGCGTCATCTCGGCAAACGCCATCATAAAATCCCGTAAAGACGCCACTCTTGCCGTCTTGCCATATGGCAACTTCAACGACTTAGCGCGAACTCTCGGCACAATGAGGCTGGAAGACGTCTTTGGTGAAAAAGCATCGGAAGGGCTTCCTGAGGGATCTTTCGGAGGCTGCTGCCAGACCGCTGTAGGAGCCGAACAGACGAAAAGCTTGCTTTTCGTATCGAGGCGACGCCCAGCGGACGACCCGAAGGGTCGAGAACGAAAGAGCGCGAGCCCCGTGAAGACGGGCGCGAGCGACTCTGTGCCCGAAGGAAGCCCTTCTATGCTTTTCCCGTTAAAAATCATTGTGGACGGCAAGTTCTTCCGCTATGCCACTTGCTACGTCACCATCGGCATGACCGCCGAAGCCGTCAAGCTCTACGATAGCAAAAAAATGCGCCGCAAACTAAAACACAGTTTTGGCCGTAAAATCATCTCTTACACCGCAATTGCAAGCTGGTATTTCAAAAATCGTCACAAACACCAGTTTATCCCTAGCTTTACTCTAAATAAACATCCCGAGTCCGCCAAGACTTCTGACTACTTCGCCATCAACGGCAGATCAATAGCGCACGTGATGCGTGGCGGGGAAGATTATCTTAGCCCTAAGACTTTCCGCAGCGAGACATATCGCCTCACTGGCTTTTTCCGCCTCGCCAAAATGATGCTGCGAAGCATGTTTCACCGTATTCCAAGCTCTGAGACTGCTGGTGATATCCTAGAATTTAGCGCCCCCGCCACCGTTACCATCCAAGCGGAAGGTGAGTCGCAGCAATTCACCAATATCCATAAAATCGAAATCAAAAAGACCACCAAATATCTGAAAGTCATCACACTAAACTAGAGCAACAATTAAAATGTCGCTCTAGTTTTTTTACGCACCAATATGTTCCATCAATTCGCAAGATTGTACACTGCCCCTACGAACCACGCCTCGCCCGAATCCTTGTCGCGAATCAGATACATAAACGGTTGATCAAATGTCATATCGATTTCTTCTATCGGTATATCCCATTCGTAGTCAAAACCACCCCCTGTAGAACCAGCCCCAAATATTCCGGTTACGGCTGCGGCTTTTATCCCATTATTGCTGAAATCAATGTCGGCTTTGTGGACTGCACCAGAAATACACGCATCACCATCAAAGTTTTCGGTATTTACCATATTTGACAAATCAGCATCTTTTTCCGAGAATACATTAGTAATCCCTAATTCCGCCAAGTCGTCTATCATGTCGGCAATCTCAAAGTCATATTTGAAAAATGGAATGTTAGCGTATAACTTTGTTACTACTCCGTCAGTATAGCTGCTCAAGCTTTCTGCATCTTTCAAGTTACTAACCAAGCTTTTTATTTCTTCAGCAGTCAGGTTTTTGATGTAGTCATTTAGGTTTTTAGACTTTGGCATAATTCCCACATATTGCAGAGTCGCGCCGTCATAAGTCTGTAAGTTCTTTGCAAATACCTTTTCCGAGTCAGAGTCATAAAAATAAAAATCCGTAGATTGATCCAATTTACCATAATTAGCCGCCAACTGGCTCATATATTCTTCTATATCGAACTCATTTTCCTCTTCAGTTGAATCATTCTCCGCCAACCATTTTTGATATTCGGCCTGCACTGTATCGCGGATATATTCCTCGCCCAATTCGCTAATAATGTCATAGCGGTTTGCATTGGCGCCAATACGTGCCGAAGATGCACCTTCTGCGCCGTTGAAAGTTATTTTCTCAAAACTATTATCATCGGCAATCAGGCCTATATATTGGTTTGCATCTGGGCTCTCGTGGGAATACCTTACATTGTATACACCCCAGTGCTTGCATGGTACTGGTCGTTCAGCTTCTGATTGTGCCGTACACTGTAACTGGTTTTTCCAGCCCATATCAATTGCTAGCGCATTCACTAACATAAAACTAATGTTAGGATTCAAAGTATTTTCGTCGAACATGTTGTTTATAATACCAAGCGTCTGGTCGCTCACCCACTTATTCGCATTTTCTGGCGTATTAAAAGAATCATAAATCACATCTGCGTTATACTTAGCTTTAATATCACTTACATAAGTTTCTTTGATTACATCAGCAAACCCATCACGCACAAACATTGCATTAGCCAGTGAACGGTTAGCACTATTTAGATATGCTTTTGGCTTATAATCTCCAATGATATTTGTAATCTGAGTTTTTGATTCACCATCAGCTCCATCGGCCAACATTGCTAAAGCATATTTGATAGATAGCGGACTATAGATTTTATTGTTTTCCTCTTCCTCCATTTTCAAGAATTCCAAATCGAAATTACTTAAATCGTTACCCTCTAGTTTAAGCTTAGAAAGTAGCTCAGCTTCCTCTGGTATGGCTTGATTATCCTGTGCCAATTCGCCATCTGAGCCTTTTGGTAAGAAAGCAATCGCGGTTGTTGTCCCCACACCTACTATTAGGAGTATTATTATTGTGACCAAAACCGGTACCGTCTTTGATTTTTTCTTTGTCGGTTCTACTACCGATGCACTGTCTGCCATCGTCGTACTTTCTGGCTGTGTTACGGTTGACTGTTCCATGGCGGATGATTGTGTTGATGGCCGAGTTGATGTTTCTGACTGCCCCGGCTCAGGTTGCTCTGCCACTGGCTGCGCCGACACTTCTGACTGGCTCGTGACAGGCTCTGGCTTTGCCTCCGTCTGCGATTTCACTGGATTATTATCCCCCTGCGGATTTTGATCCATATAAACTCCTTATTTAATGTCTACGCTTATCTTACCATATTATTATAATATTCTCAAGTTTCGGTATTATTGCAGTTTAAACATCTAGCCCTAACCAGAAGCTGGTGTGTTATAATATACGGTATAATGTATGCAGAATTAGAGCAAGTTGTCACCTACATGAATCCCACTGGCCAAGTAAAGTTAAACCTGAATGGCAAGTTGGGCTTGATGAGTATCCCGTCATTTTTGAAAAAATCCTGGATGATTTTACTACCGCCGCTACCAAAAACCACCACCTAATTCGTATCGCTGGCATTTCTGGCTCCGGTAAAACTACTCAAATTCTCCCAGCCGTCGAAGCCTACTGTCGTAAAAATAATTACGAGCCCATTCTTATGGCAGTCCGACGTCTCATAGAATATCACCCACATTTTAACGAGATCAAAGAATTCTACGGTGACGACAAACTTCGTCAAATGACCGATGAATTCGGTACGATTATGGTGTTTCTTACGCTCACCGAGTTAATGAAAGGCGGCTATGACATTGTCCTCGACGTCACTTTGCTCGATCCCGAGATGGAAGCCATCTTACTTAAAATGATAACAGTAGGGAACTATTACGCACTGATCCTTATGCTCGCCGTCTCACCTACTGTCACAGAACAATATCTATCTGGTCGTGCTTGGCGCCACACCAAAGAAACTGAACAAGAATTTATCAGAGCCACTACCAAAGCTCTCGACTTCTATGCCGCTTCTGCTCCTTATCTCCGTATTATCCTCTGGAGCGCCTACGATAAGCCACCCATCTACGACGGCCATATCTCAGGCTGTCTTGACGTCTTTTCCGATTACTCATCTCGCACTGATCTTCCAGCTAGCGATGATGACGCTCGCCGTGATGCCAAAATTGACTATCTTGAATCCAAGGTATAATTATTTTCGATATCTGGACGGGTGGCGGCTTTGGAGGGGGACCCCCAAAATTGCAGTCAATTTTGGGGGATGAAAAGCCGGCAGGACCCGTCCAGAAATGAATTATGCAACAAGACCTCACGCTGTTCAAAAAACTTTAACGCAATTAAATTATATGCTATAATATCCTTATGGATAACGATAAACGTTTCGTCACAGGCTTAGACGTCGGCACAGAAAACGTCCGCGCCGTCATCGCTACAGTCAGCAATAATGGCGAGGTAGCCATCGTCGGTTACAATGAGGGTAAATCTGCCGGTATGCGCAAGGGTATCCCAGCCAACCTCACCGGTCCCGCCGGCGCCATTGACAAAATGCTTGGCGACGCCGAGCGCATGGGCGGCTACGATGTCCGCAGTGCCCATGTTTCAATCAATGGTTCTACTGTTATCTCTACGCACACCGAGGGCATGATTGCCGTCGGTACCGTCGAGCACGAGATCGACGGGGAAGATCTCGACCGCGTTACTGATGTCGCTGTATCAGGCCGCATCCCAGCCAATCGCACCGTGCTAGATGTCGTCCCTCTTGAATACGCTCTTGATGGTCAAGGCGGCATCAAGGATCCTATGGGTATGTCCGGTGCTCGTCTCGAGCTGCGCGCTAATGTCATCTCTGCACTCACTCCCAATGTTGACAATCTCAAGAAAGCCACCGCTACCGCCGACGTCCAGGCTGAGCGACTCATCCCCTCTGCTGTAGCTGCCGCTCGCTCCGTCCTCACTGACCGCCAGAAGGAAAACGGCGTCGCTGTCATTGATTTTGGCGCCACCACCACCTCGATAGCCATCTACGAAGAAGGCGACCTCCAGTACGTCAGCGTTGTCCCCGCCGGCTCGCACAATATCACCAACGATCTCGCCATCGTCCTCGCTATCGACCCTGACCTCGCCGAGGAGATCAAGCTCCGCTTCGTCACCGGCAATTTTGACTCCGACAAAAATCCCGTCATCAAACTCACCAAAGACGGCAAAGAACGCAATTTTGACCGCAAAGAAGTCGAAGAAGTCGTCAAAGCCCGTCTCGAAGATATTTTCGCCGAAGTCCGCAAGAAGCTCAAATCCGCCAGATATCATCAGCGTCTCCCCGAGGGCATTATTCTCACTGGTGGCGGCGCCAAGATGCGCGACCTTGATCTATTCGTCAAAGAAACCCTCGAAGCCTCCGTTAAGATCGGCATCCCCCAGGGTGCCGGCGGTGTTGCCGATGCCGTAGCCAAGCCCGAATTTGCCGCCGCCGTCGGCCTCGCCCTTATTGCCGCCGAAGATTCTCAACATCAAATCCCCCAGGGCAAAAAATCTCCAAAATCCAAAAAACTCCCCAAATCCCCCAGCTTCCTCAAGAAGATATTTAGCAAGTTCTAAATTGATCTTTCATTACATAATTTACTACAATCGAGGGACATAAAGAAAAAATCTATGATTTTTTCGCCGAAGGGGCGAAGCTCCCGAGATGTAGTAAATTATGTAATAAGACTTGATTTAGAGAGCAATTAGGTGTATACTGTAATTATATTAAAGCGAGGAAAATTATGCCAGAAGTAAAACCAACAGAGGTGGAAAGCAAAGCTAGCATTAAAGTAGTCGGGGTCGGCGGTGCCGGCGGCTCCGCTGTAGAACGTATGAAAGAAGTGGGCCTTTCTGGCGTTGAGTTCGTAGCTATTAATACTGATGCACAGGCCCTACATCACTCCCCGGCCGATGTTAAAGTCCACATTGGTAAAGGTCTCGGCGCCGGCGGTGACCCTGAGAAAGGCCGCGAAGCTGCCGAAGAGGGCAGGGAAGCCATCGAGAAAGCTCTCGACGGTGCCGACATGGTCTTTATTACGTTGGGTGCTGGTGGTGGCACTGGTTCCGGTGCTGGTCCCATTGTTGCTGAGGAGGCCCGTAAGAAAGACATCCTCACCGTTGGCGTTGCCACTAAGCCGTTCACTTTCGAAGGCGCCCGTCGCCGTGCCAATGCTGACCTCGCCATCGAGAAGCTGTCTCGTCAGGTGGATGCTCTCATTACTATCCCTAATGATCGCCTCTTGCAGACCATTGATCCTCGTACTCCTCTTCTCGAGACTTTCAAGATTGCCGATGATGTTTTGCGTCAAGGCGTTCAGGGTATCTCCGAATTAATCACCGAGCACTCTCTCATCAATCTAGACTTCGCCGATGTCAAGGCCATCATGAAAAATGCCGGCTCCGCCCTTATGGGTATTGGTCGTGCCAGCGGGGAAAACCGCGCCGTCATCGCCGCTCAGCAGGCTGTCGAATCACCGCTCATTGAGGTCAAGATCGAGGGCGCCCGCGGTGTACTATTCAGCGTGGCTGGTGGCTACGATATGAGTATGAGCGAGATTCAAGAGGCCGCTGAGGTCATCACTGGTGCCGTCTCGCCTGATGCCAACATTATCTTCGGTGCTTCCATCCGCCCAGAGCTGGAGGACGAGATCATCGTTACTGTTGTTGCTACCGGTTTTGATTCCGACTACTTCAACGAGCCCGAGCCTACACCAGAGCCAGCTATAACTACTACCAGCTTCAAAGACGAGAAGCCTGCCGCCGAAGCCAAAGATTTCGCCCTCGAGAGCAAGACTAACATGTGGGATTCCATCAAGCACGACCCCGAGCCCGAGCCAGTTGCGGAAGATGACGACATGGACGTCCCCCCATCTCTCCGTGAGCGTCTCAAGGGTAAAAAACGCAAATAATAATTACAGGAGGTAGCGGTGCAAAAATTCAGAATTGGAGACAGTAAAGTCCTAGAGAGCCGCGAAACGGTCGACGGCACCATGATTCGTCGCCGTCGCGAGGCCGCCGATGGTCGCCGTTTTACCACCTACGAGCGTATTGAGATGCCGAGCCTCACCGTCACCAAGCGTAGCGGTAACAAAGAGATCTACGACCGTGACAAGCTCCTGCTCGCCGTTAAGCGCAGCGTCGGCAAGTTTTTCAGCTCCGAGCTCGAGATCGAAGACGTCGTCAACAAAGCTTCCGATATCCTGTATAGCTACAACACCGACCAGATCACCAGCCAGCAAATCGGCGAAGCCGTCCTTGACGTCCTAGCCGAGGTCAACGAAGTCGCCTACGTCCGTTTCGCCTCTGTTTTTCGTGAATTCAAGACTCTAGAGGATTTCGAAAACATCCTCAAGGAACAAAAGAGGAAAAAATAACTAGCTATGCGAGTAGTATGTATTTATCGAGACAACCAAGACTACAGCCGTTCGGTTGGTGAATGGCTCGAGAATTTCCGTCGCCAAACTGGTCGCGAGATTGAGTCTATGAACCCTGATGACAACGTTGGTTTTTGTGAAGCCTATGATGTCGTTGAATATCCCACCATTCTTGCCCTCGGCAATAACGGCGAAGTTCTAGCTAGCTGGCGTGGTCGTAGTTTGCCACTTGTTAACGAAGTTTTGTATTATATGATATAATAAGCTTATGGATTTTTTAGAAAAAGTTGTTGAAAATGTTTGGGTGCAACGTGGCTTCTGGTCGGCCGTAGTTGTTTTATTTAGCTTGTTTATCTACCGTATTATTACCAGGGTCTTAAACAACAAAGAAAAAAAGACCTCCAAAATCATCAGTAATAAGAAGAACAAAACCATCATCCGTATGCTAAGGAGCATCATTGCTGGCACCCTCAGCATCGTCACGGTACTAATGGTGCTCCAGATTTACGGCGTCAATGTTACTTCCATGCTGGCCGGTGTCGGTATCGTCGGTATCGTGGTCGGTTTTGCTTTGCAAGATTCCCTTAAGGATATCATTCGCGGTTTTGTGATTATTTCGGATAATTATTACGACATCGGTGACGTCATCAAATACGATGGCAATGTCGGTCCCGTTACCTCCATTAGCCTCCTCACCACCAAGATTCAAGACATCAATACCATGGACATTGTCTCCATCGCCAACCGCAATATCGACAAAGTCGAAATTGACCCAGGCTATATCTTCATTCAAGTCCCACTCCCATACGAGCTTAAATTTGCCAAAGCCGAAGAAGTCATGCAGGGAATCGCTCAAAATGTCGCCAAGGACGACCTCATCACCTCCTGCACCTACCAAGGCCTTACGCAAATCGCCTCCTCCTCACTAGATTATCAAATCGTCGCTATCTGCGACCCCGTCAATCGTCTCCAAGCTCGTCGCAACGCGCTCGGCATCGTCGTTTCCACCCTCGAGTCCCACAAGATCTCCATCCCCTACAATCAGCTCGACCTCCACAACAAAAAATAACCCCCAAGATTAAGTTGTGGAAAACTTTTCCACAGGCTTTTTTTGTCATTGACATTTTGCGGGGGGAGGGTATAATAAAAGCATAAAGGTTATACACACAAAAACAAGAAAGGATAAAAATGAAAAAACTATTAGGCGGGATAGGCCTTGCGGCTACGGTCATCGTTGGGGTGGGTGTAGCTTTGCCGACGCACGCAACGGGTGGTACTATCACTTGCAATATGTTGCAAAACGTCATCAGCATGGCCGATGATGGTGAGCGGATTGTTTTAGGCGGGGACACAGTATGCGAAACCAGCATCAATATCCCAACTGGCAGCAATATTTATTTAGACTTGGGCGAAAACGGCATCAGCTCTAGCGATGCCGCCACCATCACGGTCGCAGAAGGAGCCACGCTTTACCTTGCGGGCCATGCAGAAAATACTGGCTCTAGTGGTACGGTAATCGAAAATCACGGCAGAATTTATGTTGGCGACTGGCAGCAAAGCGGAGTTTCCACCGCATTTGTCAGTACAAAAGGTGATTATTCCGTGAATAATTATGGGGAATTCAATGTCGCCTCTAGCAACGTAGCAATAACTGGAGATATACAGAACAATGAAGGCACGATTAGGCTTGCGGGCGGAACATATAGTGACCTAGCGGCAGCCAATAGCTACATGACTGATGGTTGTACACTCACGGAAAATGCCTCCGTTAGTCAGTATGGCTATGGCCATGTTTTAACTTGCCCAGAAGTAGAAGTTTCTTGGAATAGTAGTATCAATAATGTCCTTACTGCAATGCCAGTAGGATATTCTTACACGGTAACCTATAATTATCCAGAGATAGCAGAGGCAAGAGGGTATTATGTTAAATCTTATGAACCCGAGGTTATCGGCATCAGCGGTTCTGCTCTCAGTGGCTTCACTATTTCGGCATTAAAGGCCGGCTATCCAGGCATAGCGGAAGGCTACTTCGCTGGTGAGGGTGTCGGGGGAGTCAAAGTTTATGATATCAAGATGGATGGTAAATCAGTTTTGCCAAATTCGGCGATTGCAAATCAGCTAACTTCGTACCCCGCGTATGATGGTATTACGGCAGCAAGTATCGAGGGAAACACTCTGTCTGCTACCATAAGAATAAATAAATTCTCTGATTCTGATATCGACATTTCTGAAGACAAAGAAGTCATAGCCGCATTGGGGAACGGGACTATTATAGGTTATTATGATGTTGAATATTTAATCATGGACGGCGATAATCCGATAGTAAACATCATAAGCCTTGGCAACAGCAGTGCAGTTGTTGATCTAGAACTACCAGAAGATATCCCTGCGATTCCAGACGGATATACTAGGAACTATTATGTAGTCCACAAACATTGCATTCCCGAGACGGGTGCTTGCAAGGTTAGCACTTTGCCGGCTAGTATAAACGGCGAAACGGCGACCGTAACTTCCAGTGAATTCAGTCTCTTCATCTTGGCATATACCGATAGTAAGACCAAAACTGAGGCCGAAGCCATCGAAGAGGACAGCGGTTCTGCTACTACCCCAGAAACTGGTGCATTAACAAACGAAAGTCGAGATTCCTCCAGCCTTGCAATTCTAGGCTCATTGACTACGGGCATACTCGCATCATTCTTATTATTCCCGAAGGTCAAGAAAATTGTTAATCGCAAAAAAGCATAGCGGATAACGCCGCAAATCGCTCGGGCACTAACGCCTGAGCGGTTTGTCGCATAATTCAAGGGGCTCAAGTTGACAAAAATACAATAATCATATATCCTAATGTCTAGAAAGGTGTAACAATGCTATTATCAACTACCACCACCATTGAAGGAAAAAAGATTGCAGAATATCGAGGTATAGTGTTCGGCGAGGTCGTGAACGGTATAGATTTTACCAAAGATATTATGGCTAGTATTATCAATATCGCAGGCGGGCGCTCCGAGGAATATGAGCAAGAGATAATCGATGCTCGCGCAGATGCTATTACCGAGATGAGCAAACGCGCAGAAAAAATTGGCGCAAACGCTATAGTCGGAGTCAAAATTGATTATGAACCAATTAGTACAGGCAACAGTGGCGCAAGTATGCTTATAGTTACCGCATCTGGTACAGCAGTAGTCTTAGAATAATAACGAAAGGAAAAAATGACAAAAAATAATGAATATGTTGGGGTAGATGAAAAATATAGGCCCAAAGAAGCCAAGGAGCAGACCCATGTTTCCGAACCAATTATCGGCTCCGAAAACTCAGCCAAAATTCGTAACGGTATCAAGAATGGTGCCGACTATCTTGCTAGCGAAAAAGGCCAAGAGAAAGTCAAGAAAAACCTCAAAACTGCAAAACGTTTAGGCACTTTTTATATAATCGCCGTCGCTTTTGTGTTTATCGTGGTCGCAATAGTGCTGGCTGTCATTATCGCGAAATTCATCAGCATGAGTAATAAATAGCGACCCAATCAAGCGCTCCTTTTAGGACTCCCTACTTACTTTTACTAGCTCTATTTACTATTTTACCTTTTCTATAGCGAATAATGGCTATAACTCCACTCGCCACTAGCATTAATTGCGTTATTATTCCCACAATCGAAAAAACATAAACATTATAGAGTAACCAAATAAAATTACATAGCACATAAGTATACCGAATTCCTCTCACTTTGCAAGCATAAATCGCAATCGTATAAATTGAAGCTGCCGTCGTGGGCAAAAGTGACATTATCGAATCAAACGTAAATAACCCCAATACTATGTAGATAGCCACAAAAAATAACGGAAGTAATCTTGGCGTTTTAATCTTTCTTGAAGTGGTAAAAGCAGCTAAGCCATTACGGAATGTTGTTACAATTTTATTTGTCACACCTGGCCACGCACCCAAAAAAATAATTTAATCTACCGCTCAACGATGATGTTTTCTACATCAGATTTCATTTTTCTACAGAATATGGTATAATGGCTAAAAGCACCCGAGCAGCTATCACCTGCGAGCTGGCGGAAGAACAGGGATTACCCTTATTAGACCCGCCCGTGAGTCCGCGTAAGAGATCAATTAAGTGCCGAGCATTAAGCTCGGAAATTGGATGGTACCACTTTCAATCGAGAGTTCCAATGGCAAAACCATTGGATTTTTTAATAAAGGAGCAAACATGAAATACCAAGCTGGACAACGCCGCAAAGCGGTTGAATACGAAAAAGCCCTCACCGAGTGGTGGAAGAAGAACAAAACCTTTGAAAAATCAGTTGAGCAACGCCCGATTGATAATTCCTACGTCTTTTACGACGGCCCTCCGTTCATTACTGGCAACCCCCACCACGGCACACTCCTTAGCTCCATCGTCAAAGACGCCGTCCCGCGCTACTGGACTATGAACGGCTACCGCGTAGAGCGTCGTTGGGGCTGGGACTGCCACAGTCTCCCCGCCGAGAACTTTGTCGAAAAACAGCTCGGTATCACTGACCGCCGCGACATCGGTACTAAATGGACTCTTGAAGATTATATCATCAAAGCCCGCGAATCCATGGTGGCAAACTCCGAAACTTGGCGCAGTACTATCGACCGCGTCGGCCGCTGGGTCGATTTCGACAACTGCTATCGCACCATGAACAAAGATTTCATGGAATCCGTCTGGTGGGCCTTCAAAAAATTATACGAGGCTGGCAAAATCTACGAGGGTCGCAAAGTCTTGATGTATGACACCAAATTTGCTACCCCCGTATCCAAAGCCGAAGTCACCATGGACAACGATGCCTATCAGACCGTCACCGACCCCAGCGCCTACGTCAAGTTCAGACTAGTAGATGGCGAACTCGGAAATACTTTCATCGAAGGGGGTCCGGAGCCTGGCAAGGCGAGGAGTAGCGCCACAACCCCTGTGGCGACAGGGGTTGTGGATGCGCCCCGAGAGGGAAGTATTTCGAGTTCGCAAACTGTCTATATGCTAGCTTGGACGACTACGCCTTGGACCTTGATGGCCAACCGCGCCCTCGCCGTCAGCAAAGATCTCGATTACGGCGTCTATGATGTAGATGGCGAAAAGCTCATCGTTGCCAAGAAGCTCGCCGAAAAGCTTTTTGAAGTAAAACCCGAGAAAATTCTCAAAGGTGAAGACCTCGCAGGTTTAGAATACGAATCCATCGACGGCACGATTTGCAAAGTCTTCACTGCCGATTTTGTCGGCGAGGAAGAGGGTACCGGCATCGTCCATATCGCTCCCGCTTATGGTGAAGACGACTACGCCCTCTACCTAGACCACCAAAACGAAATTGGCTTCGTTGATACCCTCGACGAAAACGGCTACTACACCAAAGAATACGCCGACAAACTACACGCCCTCGGCGTCCGCGATACCGACGAACACGGCATCCAGATTTGGGCTGGCAATAAATTCATCGCCAAATGTCTGGAAGAAAAGGGAATTATTTACAAAATTGAATACATTCAGCACGAATACCCCTTTAATCCGCGCTCCAAAGAACGCATTATGTATCGTGCCTTCCCGTCTTGGTTCTTTGATGTCGAAGGTCAGAAACCTCTCATGCTCGCCGAGAACGAGAATATTAACTGGTTCCCAGGCTATCTAAAACACGGCCGCTTCGCTAAAAATATCGAAGCCGCCCCAGATTGGAATTTGTCTCGCGACCGTTTCTGGGCTACCGCTATGCCAGTCTGGAAAGGCGACAAAGGTTCCATTAAAGTCATCGGCTCCTATAAGGAACTGAAAGATCTCTCCGGCAAAGAGCTCGAAGACTACCACCGACCATGGGTAGATGATATTACTTTTGATATCGATGGCGAGCATTTCACCCGTATCGACAAAGTCCTCGACTGCTGGTTCGAATCTGGCTCCATGCCATTTGCTCAGCTCCACTATCCATTCGAAAACAAAGAAAAGTTCGAAGCCAATTACCCGGCCGACTTTATCGTCGAGTATGTTGGCCAGGTCCGGGCTTGGTTCTACTATGTCCATACCGTTAATACCACCCTCGCTGAGATTGGCGCCTTTGGTGAAAAGGCCAAAAACGGTCCCAAGAATGCTTACAAAAATGTCATCACTACCGGCACCTTGGCGGGGAACGATGGTCGCAAGATGAGTAAATCTCTCGGCAACTTTACCGACCCGAATATCTTGATGGACCAATATTCCGCCGATGCTCTCCGTTTCTTGCTCCTCAGCTCCCCAGTTCTCTCTGGCGAAGACTTCGCCCTCCTCGACAAAGATGTCTCCGACATCAACCGCAAACTCGCCATGATTTGGAACGTCTACGACTTCTTCACTACTTATGCGGAGCTAGAAAATCTAGAATCCGAACAGTTCGAAAGAACGCCAGAATGGTGCTCTGAGGGATCTTTCGGAGGCTGCCGCCAGACCGCTGTAGGAGCCGAACAGACGAAAAGCTTGCTTTTCGTATCGAAGCGACGCCCAGCGGACGACCCGAAGGGTCGAGAACGAAGGAGCGCTCGCCCCGTGAAGACGGGCGCGAGCGACTCCGTGCCCGAAGAGCGCCATTCGGCGTTCTCGGCTAATCCGTTAGATGTTTGGATTATCTCTCGCCTCTACCAACTACGTGACGAAATTACTGCAGGCATGTCAGAATACAACATCCCGAAGGCCCTCGCCGGCGTCCTTCCGTTTATAGACGATTTAAGCAACTGGTTCGTCCGCCGCTCCCGCCGCCGCTTCAGCAAAAACGACGACCAAGAGGACAAGCAAAACGCCTTCGCTACCCTCCATTACGTCCTGGTTTACTTATCCAAACTCCTCGCCCCCTCCACCCCCTTCCTCGCCGAGGAATTATACCAAAAAATGACCGGGAGAGACGGCTCCGTCCACCTCCTCGACTGGCCAGAACCAGGTGAAATCGATCACGAAGTTCTCGATAACATGGCGCGCACTCGCCAAATCATCACCGACGCCCTCGCCCTCCGTATGCAAAAGTCAGACACCGAGGAGCAAATCAAAATCCGCCAGCCGCTAAGCAAACTCACCTACACCGGCGACAAGCTTGATGATTTCTACGAACAAATCATCGCCGATGAGGTAAACGTGAAAAAAGTCGAAAACACCAAAGAATTCACGCTCGACAAAACCCTCACTAAAGAGCTGAGGGAAGAGGGCACCGCCCGCGAAATCATCCGCGCCGTCCAAGCCGCTCGCAAGCGCGCCGGCCTGAAGCAAGACGACCAGATCAGACTCTCCCTCTCTATCACCCCCCCAGAGCAATACCTGGACCTCATCAAGTCGGAAACTGGCACCAAAGAGCTTAACCTGCAAGGCAACTATGCCCACGACGAAATCGCTAAAGTAAACGGCGAAAACCTCACCATCT
The DNA here is from genome assembly GCA_017510075.1 of Candidatus Saccharimonadota bacterium. GTDB lineage: Bacteria > Patescibacteriota > Saccharimonadia > Saccharimonadales > Saccharimonadaceae > Nanosyncoccus. Next base: position 21,968 of record JAFWNY010000012.1, read on the forward strand.
CCCTCGAAAAACTCTAACTATAAAAATCTGCGACCAGTTGCGGCCGCAGATTTTGAGTGGCTAGGTTTTCTTCCTCCGCGCAAACTTCGGCGTGGCAATATTAAAATTAATCGCATTTTTCTGGAACGCCCGCACCGCCAGCCGAATCGCAATCACAGCACACACTACCACGATCATAATTCCCGCTAGGAACTCCGGCACACTAATTGTCCCAAACGCATTCCTCAGCATCAACCCTATCGGCGCCGACATCGGGAAATAAGTCAAAAACTGCACAATCAAATTCGGCTCCGTCGCCATAAACATCTGCATGAAATACAGCGGGAACACCATCGCAATAATCGCCGGCCCGATAAACGACGACGCATCCCGTGCCGTAGATACCAGCGACCCCACAAACACGCACACCCCTGCATAAAACACCGCCGACGCCACAAATAGCACCAAACTAAGGCAAATGGACAGCGGCTCCACTTCAATCATCCCCAGTATCGGCGCTAGCATCGCATTGTCACGATTACAAAACACCAATATCAGCACCGGCACCACCAATACCAAAATCTGTACCAGCCCCAGCACCAAAAGCGCAATAATTTTCCCCACAATCAAATGCCTAGACGAAATAGACGTCAGAATCATCTCGCTAATCCGATTTTCCTTCTCCTCCACCACTGTCAGCAGGAATCTATTCCCGCACAGCGCCACGAACATAAAGAACACTATCCCAATAAAACAGGGAACTATTGCTTTACCCAGCGCATTCGCATCCTCCCCATCTCGCGCTAGCTTATTATCCACAATCTCATACCCACCAGTCAGCACTAGCGCATCCAGCTCATCCACCCGGCTCGACGCATCCGACAGCAAAATCATCTTTAAAATCTGCCCGTCATTATTAAATATCTCCAGCCCCTCTGATATATGGTAAAACTCTGCCTTCTTACTCTCTGCAAAATCCGCTGGTATATAATAATAGAGATCCACCTCCCCATCTTTCACCATCTGCACCCCCTCCTCCTTGTCCACGTCTACCACATATGGCACCGCACCAGATAGTACCCCCGCCTCATCCGTAATTGCAATTTTTGTATTCTCATCAAACGTCGGCTCCGTTTCCACGCTCTCCGCCGAAATAAAACTAATCAGATAAATCACCCCAATCAAAAGGGGAATAAGCAGCGTCGCCGCCCAAAACGACGGCTTTTTAAGCTGCCGCACTATCTCAAACTTCGCTACCTTTAGTACACTACTGCTCATAATCTTCTCCATACACTTCTACGAATATCTCATCCAAACTTTTGCCCCCAAACTCCCTCCGAATCTCATCAATCGTCCCATAAGCTCTCGCCACTCCGTCTTTTAAAAGTAACGCTCTATCGCACAACCGTTCCACTTCATCCATATAATGCGTAATCATGATGATCGAAGTGCCCTTCGCATGCAGCTCCTCGATGATCTCCATCAACAGCTTTCGGTTCATTGGGTCAAACCCCTTCGTCGGTTCGTCCAGTATCAACAGCTTCGGCCCATTCATAATCGTAATCCCGAGCTGTATCTTCTGTTGTTGCCCGCCCGACAGCTTCTCCACCTTCTCCTTGGCCTTATCTTCTAGCCCCACCCGCTTCAAATACTTCTGGCTCCACTTCAAAGGATCTTTCACCCCCTTCAGCTCCCCAAAATACACCATCGTATCAATCACCGACTCTTTACGATACAGCCCCCGCTCCTCCGGCAAATATCCCACCGTCACCTTTCCACTCTCAGGATTATACTTCTGACCATCCACCAGCAGCTCTCCACCGCTAGCCTGATACAACCCCAGCAGCGCCCGCACCGTCGTCGTCTTACCCGATCCATTCGCCCCCAGCAGCCCAAAAATCTCCCCCTTCCTTACCTCAAACGACAAATCACGCACCACCACCTTGCCGTCAAACGCCATCCGGAAATTATTCACCTCCACCATATTCTTCATACTCCCATTATACTACATTTTTCACAAAAAAAATCGCCAATTTTTACCCCTGTTAATTTGACAAAAACCCACAAAATAAGCATAAACACTATTGACAAAATCGCCCAAGTGTGCTACACTAGAATTAAGTTAGAAAACAAAACAAACATTCTAACAAATCACAACTAACAATAACAAAAATAAAAAAGGAGCATAATGAAATTTGCACTATACCAAAACGAAACTAGCTATAACTCAGCAGAAAAAGTCCCGAAGGAAATTAGCGTAAAGCTAGGTCACACTGCACTCTTTGCCAAAGACGACAAATTTTAAACATTGCCCCAAGTCACAACAGAAAGGAAACCGATGTAAATAACAAATAAGAGCAAAATAATAAAATAATAAAAAAAGGAAAAGATTATAAGATAGACAACCATGAATTACCTGAAAAACCGAACACAGCGTTCGGTTTTTTGGTGAAAAATCCAGCATATGCATGCATCAACATTTCGCAAAAACATCTTGACAGATTAATCCATAAGCACTACAATAAAAAGTAACAAGGTTATATACAAAACAATAAAGAAAGGTCTTCATAATATGGACAATAACAATGATTCATTTAACTCACTCGGGCTTGACGGCGTCACCATGCACGACAATTCCACCCAGACCCCCGCTCAGCAGACCAACGGCGCAGTGTCAGACAAAGAACTTGACGACCTCACAAATGAAGAAGTAATCGATTTGTTTATTCGCGGCATCATGGAAGAGAAGGGAGTTACTGCTCCTACCCCAGAAATAGAGCAAAGCATCTTCGAAGATCTCCGCACCAGACTCCTCGAACAAATTGACCGTTCACTTATCGCTGAACTTCCCAATGATAAACTTGAGGAGCTCAACAAACTAGCCCTCGAGAAGGGTCAAATTGAACCTCAGCTCATCGCCAAGATGGTCGAAGAAGCCCATCTCGATGTTGCCGAAATCACCGGAGTCACCATGGAACGCTTCCGCGAAATCTATCTCGGCAAAACCACCGACGCTAACCCAACCAAGGCGGAGGAATAATCATGGACAAAGCCCCCAATCCAATTCCACCTAGCAATTCCGAGCCGATCGAAGCTCAGAACCAGAACCCAGATGGCCTCCAATCCACCCCTGAAGGAAGCCTTTCCCCAGAGAGAATCAAAGCAATTGAGAAAGCTCTAGGTCACGACTCACTTGTTTTTACTACCATGAACCCCGAAGATTTCAAGAACCTCGTCGCCGAAGCGGTCGACCTCAAGACAAAGGAATACCTAGACGATCACAGAAAACTCCGAATTGCCACTAAAGTCCCGATCGTCGGCAGTGTAATCAAGGCTACGATCGCCGCTTCTCGCCGCGCTGACGTCATGGATACCGTCAGGGCGCAAGGAGATTTTTCCGAAGCAACATTCGAAAAACTTGGGCTTGACTCATCCAGGTTCGACACCGTTAATTCCACAAACGCTGATGCTAGTATTGAGCGCGCGCAACATATATTGGAGCACGGCTATCGCGACGAAAACGGAGTCGTCACCTCCAAGTTAGACGCCAGCGAGCGCGTCAAAGAAATGAACGCCGAATCCAGCAGTAAAGTCAGAGGCGTCCTTAACGATTATTTCAAAGCCCTTAAGCAAACACAGGGAGAAGAAGCCAAAGAAAAAATCCGTCAGGAATACGAAGCTAAACTACCAGAGCTGCTCGGCCAAGGCCCTAGCAGTAAAGGCGAACGCGTTGCTAGCACTATCATCGGCGACGTTACCAAGCACGACTCTTTGTCAATCGAGTCTGTCAAGCGAGCCATGGCTGGAGTAGAGCAAGCCGCCGAACTAGCAGATGTCACAGCACAGCAGTTCGAAGAATATACCGAGAAACACCTTTCACTCTACAGCGCCACCATGAAGGAGGGTGTCAATACCAGGAAAAAAGTTGACGGCATCGCAAGCGCCGTTGTCGCTGGTGGCGTAGCAGGTGCAGCGTTGTACGTTGCCACCGGTCGAGGAGCGCGAACGAAGATCCGAGCCTTTTTGCACACTAATCTAGCAATGGGGGAAGCAGCCGCAGGAGGCGTCACCGCCGGTCTTACCGGCGCCATCGTAGGTGGTGTATTTGGCGCCGTGCGTGGCGCCCAAAAAGCCAACGTCAAACTTTCCGACGCCGAAATCAAAGACGTCGCCAATCTCGGCGAAGATTCTGCTAGCGCCACAGCCGAAGCCTCCCCAGCCACTCCCGACAAACCGAAAGGATTCAAACAAAACGCCGCCGCTCTATTTGGCAAAATCGAAGGCTTAAAAAGCAAAGCCACCAAAGAAGAAACAACCCTCGCAAGGATCAACGAACTTCGCGACCGCAAGACCGCCGAAGCCCTAATCCAAGAACTCGACATGGCAATGTCCGATGTTGCGACGAAAGAATTACTAGAAGGCGACGGCAAAGAAGCACTCGAAAAAGCATACGCTAATGTTATTGCTCGCGCTCGCTTTTCTAGCGAGAAGAGGGTTGACCTCATCAAATATGGTGACGACAAAGGCAAATTAGAACAAAAACTCCTCGAAGTCGAAGAGGCCATCTATTCTGACGCGGAGGGCGACGATCGCAAAGCCATAGACGAAAGAATTGCCAGTCTCGTTGCGGCAGATACCAAGACATTCACCGAGAACAGTATCGAAATTCGCAAACTCCGAGCACAATTTATGGCGAGGTCAGCAGCAGTCGAGGCGATCGCCGGCGCTGCTATTGGTGCTGCCGCTGGCGGCGTTTTCCATGCTGTCGCACCACATGTTCACGCTCTCGCTGAAAAATTCATGTCGCTCCCAGTTCCTGCCGCCGCCGCTGTTAAAGCTTCGGATGTATTTGAGGAGGGTATCCGGGAAGAAGGAGCAATCCCCGCAGCTGAAGCTTCTTCGGACGTATTTGAGGAAGGCGGCATTCAAGAAGCAGGAGAATTTCCTGCAGCCACTACCGCCGAAGTAGTCACCAGCCCCGAACCGCTCGGTACAGCCGGCAAGACTATAGAGGGCGTAGCAGAACAAATCAATGACAATGTCAACACCGCTTTGTCAAGCGAGAACGCCGATGCCTTCGTAGATAGCCAGGGCAATAGCCACATCAGCCTCAACGGTCAAGACCACACTTATGATTTCAAGCCCGACGGCACTCTCACTGAAGAGTCAAAATCCGCCCTCGAACAGGCCAAATTAGAAGTGCGCGAGTTTATTTATAAATATAACCTAGACGGTCACGGCGTCACCCAGGTCAACAGTGCAGATTTCTTCAATCCGGACAATGCCGCAGACTACGATCTTACCACGGTTGAAGGCGTTCGCTACGATGGCGACAATTCATTCGTACTCCAAGGCACCTCAGTCGATGGCGAGGGCAATATCATACTAAACGCAAGCGGTGGGAACTTTGAAGGTAAACAAATCCTCTTCAGCCTCACGCCACAGGCCGGCGCCGCGGAGAGCTCATTCACGGGTCTTGCCCTAGATGTCAACCCCGACGGTACCGTCAATCTCGAGGGCACAGCCGCCGAAAGCTTATTCGACGAAAACGGCGACCTCAAGGCTGGCTTCCGCTATCAGCTTATCGAGAACAATGGCGACAGCACTACTATATATCGAAGCGTAGTAGGGAATAGTGCGCTAGGCGACAACAGTATCATCGAGGTGCCAGTCGAAAACCCATCCGGTAGCGTCAACGTTTCAACCGTCGAAGGCGAAGACGGAGTAGTACACAATATTACCCAGAAAGCCAACTACCTAAGAAGCTACATCGAAGCCAAAAACGGCGAACTTACTAATAAATTCGGTATTGAATCTAATGGCAGCTCTGGCACATTTGAGATACCTCGTTCTGGCGTTTCGTTAAATGGTGGAGCAGTATCTGTTAATCGTATTGTCCATTATGGTGGGTATGACCCAGACTACGACGCCTATTTTGGCCCGAAGGTCGATCCGAATAACCTCGGTCAATCCCTCGCCCAGACCATGCTCAGCAAAAACGGTACAGATATTAGCAACCTCAGTGCGCCAGAAATCGAAGCCGAGTTCCTCAATCAACTAAATAGCGGCGCTATCGATAAGGGCGAAGCCATCGAGACCTACTTTAGGACACTCACCAACTCTCCAGAGTCAATGGTACTGAACCGTTTCTTGACCGACGAATCATTCTACACCGAAGTCGACCTTGACGGTGATGGTGTCGTGACCTCACAAGAAATCAATGAGTACGCCAACCAACTCATCACTAGCCCGACAGCGTACAACCAATTCGCCAACCAGACCATCGAATCATGCATGCGCCGCATGGAAGGCAAAGACGTCGAATTCTTTAATTACGCCGACGAAAACGAACATTATAATGTCTCCACTTGGGCTAAGAATGAGGGTGGCGATGTCAGACTGCGCACTGGCCATATTATCGACCCATCGAAACATTCATATTATGGCGTGGGCATGCGGTTTGTCGGCGAAGGCGACGACTCGTACTTCTTAGGCGACAGGGTCCGAAGCCTCTACGGGGAGAACGTCACAAATCTTGGCATCCGCACAGCCTGCGGCGGCCAAATCACCGGTCAAGAAGCTTCTACCACTCCAGCAGCCCCCACATCATCACCAGCTAGTGCCACAATCGCACCAGAACAGGCTCCTTCCGCCCCTGCTTCGCCAACATCTACACCAGTTGCGCCAGCCGCACCAGTTACTCCCACCGATGACCACACCATACCAAGCTCGGATCCGGTTAACCCCGACAACCCAGACCCGGTTGATCCAGTCGACCCCGACAACCCGGATCCAGTAGATCCAGATCCCGTAAACCCCAACCCGGTCGAACCGAACACTCCTACTCCGCCCGAACCAGATAATCCACTTGCGCCGAAGACCGACTATGACACGCTGAACGGAGCTGGAGCAATACTTGGTGAGACCGAGCAGGATGGAGCCGGTGAGCGTATTGATGTCACTGGCGACGGCTCCACTACCGCTCTTGACAACCAAGGACAAATTAATGATGCGGATATTTCCACAATGGATGATATTGCAGTCAGGGACGACTCGGGCAATAATCTTCAGGATAGCCAGGGAAGAACATATATGCAAGATAACGACAATAGCCCGAGCGGCAATAAGAGCGCGGCAGATGTTCAGGATTCAATCAACCGAGGCACTCAGACTACAGCCGACGAGAACAATGTTCGTTACCAAGCTTCGCAAAGTAACAACGCTACAACGGAAGTGGGGCAAACAATCGCTCCGACCCAAACCCAAGATATGTCTGACGCAAGGACCAGCCAAGCTAATACGACTGAACAATCTTCATCTAGTATTGCCGACGAGATAGCCAGATTCAACAGTCAATCTCAGGCTGCCCCGCAGCAACCAGCGCAACCAGCTCCAGCTCCGCAACCAGCCGCCACACAGCCAGCTCCAGTTGAATCCGCACCTGCAGCCGCTCCCACCACAGAAACAGCAGAAACACAATAAATTAACAATAAATTAACAATTAAAGAAAGGAAACCGATGAGTTTTAAACGAATCAAAACATTAAGCCTCGCATTCAGCCTAGTTGTAGCTCAGCTTTTAGCTGGCACTTCGGCCAGTGCACTAGAACAAACATGGGGTCCGCAGGATCGCCCCATGTTCAAATGGAGCAGCCCAGCCAGTTATGTGACTTTTAACTCCATAGACGACAACCCATTTATTGGCAATGAAACCAATTTTGTTCGTGTCAAGGAATACGTCGAAGGAAGCTCTGTAGGCGATGAAAATTGGGTGAGCTGGCAAGATAACGTTACTGTAGAACCTGGTAAAGAATACGAAGTGTTTATCTACTTCCACAATAATGCGTCAGAATCTCTTAACACTCCAGAAGGTAATGGCTATGCCCAGAATACAAGAGTAGCCTCAAGCTTCCCGACTAAATTAAGGTCAGGAGAATCTGGCATCATCAAGGGTTCCGTGTCGGCAACCAATGCAAACCCCACTGCTGTATGGGACACTGCATTCTTTAACGCCGACCAGACCGTTTATCTAAGCTATATCGATAATACTGCCACGCTTCACTCCAGTGCAAACTGCAATTCTACGGATGGCACGATTCTCTCGGGGGATGCCCTATTCGTTAGCGACGAGCAAGTTGGCGCCAGTGCTGATGCCGGTGCTATGATATCATGCTATAATTCTGATAGCCTCTGGGGCGTTATTCCGGGCTGTAATGAATACGCTGGCTATGTGTCATATAGGGTACGCGCAGATCAACCCACGTTCTGGGTTGAAAAAACCGTTTCACGAGATGGTGGTAATGAATACGTCGAATATCTCGACGCCAATCCTGATGATATACTAGATTTTAAGGTATACTATAAAAATACTGGCACCACCAATCAAATTGGTGTCGTGGCACATGATGAGTTGCCGAGCGGTCTAAGCTTAGTGACTGGCTCTGTGCAAGTCACCACACCTGCTGGGACGACAATATTGAACGAATCTCAGGAAGCTCAATTATTCTCGGATGACGAAACTGGCTCGCTGAATATCGGTGACTTTCAGCCTGGCGAAGAAGCTACGATCACTTACAAAGCGAAAGTTGGTTCCAGCGATGATTTCAATTGTGGCAAATCCGAATTATACAACAACGCCACAGTTCAAAACGCCAATGGTTCCGAATATGATAAGGTACAGGTGACCATCAATAAGGGCTGCGAAAAAACCTGCGTCACCAACCCCGAAATGGAAGGTTGCCAAGAGCTCCCCAATACCGGCCCGCTCGAAATAGCGCTAGCAGTTGTCATCATCCTCGGTATTGGCGGCGGCGGATACTACTTCTACCGCACCAAGAAATCTCTTAAAACAGCTGAAACCACCGCCAAGAGCGAAATGAGTCAAGATCCAACTACTACCAACCAACAGCCTGGCGACACTCCGCCTCAAAGCTAAGTGTCCTCAGTTGAAAAGGCCCCAATAGGGGTCTTTTCAAATTCTTCAAAATATGATACAATGGACAGAGTTAATAAAGGAATAATATGAAACAAGCAGTCATTCTCGTTGGCGGCAAGCAATACCTCGTCAGCGAAAAAGAGACCCTGCGGGTGGACCTCCTCCCGACAGGCACCAAAGAGCTCGAACTTGACGCTTTACTCGTAATCGACGGCGACAAAACAGAAGTCGGTGCACCTACAGTAAAGGGCGTAAAGGTTCAAGCCAAAGTAGTCACGCCCGAAGTGAAGGGCGACAAAATCCGCGTTATCCGCTACAAAGCGAAAAAGCGCGTCCACAAGGAAACTGGTCACCGCCAGAAATACTCCGAGATTGAAATCACCAAAATCGGATAATAATAAAATATACTTAGCCTGAGTGAGCGTAAGCACGAGCGAAGCTAAGTATATTTTATTTTTGCCCATTTCGTGCTATAATCGTAAGTATTATGGCGAAGGTAATATGTGTCACAAATCAAAAAGGCGGCGTAGGGAAGACCACCACAGCGGTCAACCTCTGCTATTACCTTGCTAAGGATAAGTTTAAGACCCTTCTGGTCGATTTCGATCCCCAGGGTAATGCTACTAGTGGCGTCGGCATCGAGAAATCCAATGACCTCGGCAACACCATGACTGAAGTCATCCTCGGCGCTGCCACTATGGAGCATACCATCAAAAAAACCAAATTCAAGTATTTCGACATTGCCCCCACCACCCCCGAGCTCGCCAACGCCGAAGTCGAAATCACCAGCCAGCCCAAGAAATTCACCCGTCTTCGTGATGCCATCCGCAGCATAGAGGCAAATTATGACTACGTTATCATTGATCTTCCGCCATCACTCTCCCTCCTCACCGTCAATGGCATGATTGCATCAAATTACCTCCTCCTCCCCGTCCAGACCGAATTCTACGCCCTAGAAGGTGTCGCTCAGCTACTTGAATCCATGAAGCTCGTCATGAAGCAAGCTAACCCCAATCTTAAATTATTAGGCGTCCTCGCTACCATGTATGATAAACGCACTAGTCTCAGCTCGCAGGTCTACGCCGAGATCAAGAAATATTTCAAACAACTCACCTTCGAGGTTACCATCCCCCGCAACGTCCGCGTCGCCGAGGCACCTTCTCACGGCGTACCGGTCGGTGCCTACGACAAATTCAGCAAGGGCGCCAAAGCCTACAAGGAATTCGCTAAAGAAGTAATAGAAAGGACTACAAAATAATGGCAGGATTAGGTCGCAGTTTTGAATCACTTATCCCCACCGAGCTCATCGACGATGAGTTCGACCCCACTTTGCAGGAGGACAAAAAAGAAAGCAAGCTAAAAGAGCTCAAGCTCGAAGACATCGTTCGCGACGAAGAGCAGCCCCGCCGCGAATTTAGCCAAGAAGCCATCGAAGCTCTCGCCGCCTCCATTAAAGAGCACGGTGTTCTCCAACCCATTGTGGTCACAAGAGAGGACGGCAAATACAAAATCGTCGCCGGCGAACGCCGTTGGCGCGCTAGCAAAATCGCCGGCCTCAAGACTATCCCCGCCATCGTCCGCACCCTAGATTCTCAGAACCGACTCGAACTCTCTATCATTGAAAACGCCCAGCGCGAAGACCTCAACGCCATCGAACTCGCCACTGCTTATGCCAAGCTCAAGACTCAATTTAACCTCACCGCTGAGGATATCGCCGCCAAAGTAGGTAAGAGCGAACAGACCATCCAGAACACCCTCCGCCTTCTCACTCTCCCTGATGACGTCAAGAAAATCATGGTCAAGGAAAAACTCACCGAAGGCGTCATGCGCCCACTAGTCTCTCGCGACGAAGAGACCATCCGCAAAGTTCTCCCCAAAATCGTCGAAGAAGGCTGGACTGCCCGCAAAGTCGAACGCTACATCGCCTACACCAAGAAAAAGTCCTCCACCGCCCTCATCAAAAAGCACCAAGACCACAAAACCGAAGATGCTCTCACCGCCAAATACAATGCGGTCGCCCGCATTAACGGTAAGTCTCTTACTTTCAAATGCAAGAACGAAGCCGAATTAAAATCCCTTATCAAAAATCTGTTATAATAAACATATGAAAGATAAAGATTCTGATCGCATTCAGAAAGCCATTGAAATGGCCAAAGAAGCCCATGAAGGCCAATTCCGCAAGACTGGCGAGTCCTACATCGTGCACCCCCTAGCAGTCAAGAAAATCCTTGAGGAATGGGGCATGGATAAGGATACCATCATCGCAGGCGTCCTCCATGACACCATCGAAGACACCGACCTCCGCCTAGATGATATCAAAAAGGAGTTCGGCGAATCTGTCGCCTTCCTCGTCGATGGGGTCACCAAACTCAGCACCGCCCGTAATGGCATGCGTGACATCGACACCTATCTCCCCGCCACCAAAGACAACTTCTTAAGGCTCATGATTGCCCTTGGCGACGACATCCGCGTCCTCATCATCAAGCTCGCCGACCGCCTTCATAACCTCCGGACGTTATCCGCCCTCCCTCCCGATAAGCAGAAAAAAATCGCCAAAGAATCCCTCGAAGTATTCGCACCCCTTGCCGACCGTCTCAATATGGGCTTGCTGCGTGTCGAGATGGCAGATCTCTCCTTCAAGTATGTTGACCCTAAGCGTTTTAACGAACTAAAGGATTTAATCGAAAAATACAACAAATCCGCCGAGAAATCCCTGGGGAAAATCGAACAAGAAGTCTCCGCCGCCCTCAAAAAAGAGAAAATCAAGTTCACCCTCTCTGGTCGTGTGAAGTCAGTTTACTCACTTCACAAAAAACTCGCCAAACACAACCAAAACATGGGCGAGATTTACGACCTCACCGCCCTTCGCATCATTGTTGATGACGTCACGACTTGCTATCTCGTCCTTGGCATCATCCACTCCCTCTACACCCCTATGAACGGCCGTATCAAGGATTATATTGCCATGCCCAAGCAAAACGGCTATCAGTCCCTCCACACCACCGTGATTACTAAAGACAAGCGCATAGTTGAGGTCCAGATTCGCACCCGTGAAATGCACGAATACGCCGAGCGCGGCCTCGCCGCCAGCTTCTACTACAACGAGCAGAAACTCACCGAAAGCTACAAAAAAGGCAAGATCGAGCATCTCCCCACCAACCTTCTCTGGATTACCGAATTACAGATGACCGCTGCCCGCCTCCGCGAAGGGAAGAAGGTCGACTTAAAAAAACTCAAGATCAACCTCTTCGCCGATAAGATTTTTGTCTATACCCCAAAGGGCGATATTATTGACCTACCGAAAGGCGCCTTACCTCTAGATTTTGCCTACCGCCTCCACTCCGAGATCGGTGACCACGTCGTTGGCGTCAAGATCAATGGCAAAATGTCCAACCTAAACAAAAAATTAGAACAGGGCGACATCGTCGAGATCCTGACCTCTAAAAACCAAACTCCCAAATCCTCTTGGCTCGACCGCATTATCACCCCTCATGCCCGTCAGAAGCTTCTTCGCGCCCTTAATCTTTCTGCCCGCCCCACTATCGCCCCCACCGACAAGCCCAAGAAAAAGCGCAAACCCCGCACTACCAGCACCACAAAATAATCGCCATATATAGGCGCGATATCGAACAAAACAGGGAATAGCCAACCGAAATGGTCTGGGATAGGAGATTTGAACTCCTGACCTCACGCACCCCATGCGTGCGCGCTACCAAGCTGCGCCAATCCCAGAAATCACATAAATACTCCAGATATAAAATGGAGCCGATGGCAGGGATCGAACCTGTGACCTGCTCGTTACGAATGAGCTGCTCTACCAACTGAGCTACATCGGCATACTTTTTTGGTCAATGTACTAACTGCACAGCTCCACTCCGATCATCGAATGATAGCTGCACCAGTATACTTTCTCCAACTATTCCATTATATCACATTTGTGCTATAATAGTAAGTAATTAAGGAGAAAATTATGTCTAAGGTGGAAATTATCAAGCGTCCGGTCGAACAGGTCGGCAGCGACATCAAAAAATCAGCGTGGTCAGCCATCATAGAATCACTCGCCCTGATCATCCTCGGTATCCTATTTATCGCCCTGCAAGACACCATGGTCCAGATCCTAGCCTATATAGTCGGCGCCTTTTTCATTATCAAAGGCGGTTTTCAGATCATTAACTATTTCATGGAAAAAGGCCAAAATGACTTCTTTAATAACGGCCTTCTTTCAGGCGTAGTATCGGTTCTCATCGGTATCGCCGCGCTTGTTATAGGCGAAGACATTGCACATATCTTCCGTATCATTATCGGCATCATTATTATCTACGAGTCGCTCGTCCGCATTAACACCGCCACCAAGCTCTCCACGGCGGGCATCCCAGCCTGGAAATACATTATGCTGTTAGCACTCCTCATGCTCGTTCTCGGCATATTCATTACCTTCTTCGAGGGCGCCGTCGTGGTATTAGTTGGCTGGATGATGATCGTAACGGGCATTATTGGTATTATAGGTGACATCATGTTTATACAGCACGTCAACGCAGTCATAGATAAGCTCACAAAATAACCATGAATACACTCAAAGAAGATTTTACCAAAATATACAAGACTAGTCGCGGGGTTCTAGCTCTCATGATTCTTAATCTTATACTCTCGGTCGGGCTACTCATCTTTTCAGTCATTAATCTCAACCCCAATACCGCCGTCGTCAAAATCGGCTACGGCGACATCGGCGGCTACCGCGATGGTACCTGGGTAGAAATGATTACTTTTCCGCTCCTTGCCCTCGTATTTGGGTTGCTGCACAATATTATCGCTCTCCGCATTTTTCACAAACGCGGTAGTGGCATGGCGCAATTCTTTCTTATTACAACAATCGCTCTCATATTTAGCACGTTCTTAGTTCTAATTCGCTTGCTCGGAGAAATCTAAATGCGCAAAAACCTCGAGATTCCACAAGGTAAACGCACCAAACTTTACCGTTTTCTCGAAATCCTGCCCGGAGCCATTAGTTACGGTGCGATAATTTTGCTTTTTCTACTATCCTGGCTAGACCCAGTCCTTGGGGCAATCTATTTATTTATCATTATTGCCACCACTCTGGTCAAAGCTATCAGCGTAGCGTATCGTACAGTACAAGGGTACGAAGTCATCAAACGTGCCGAGCGAGTAGATTGGCGTAGGCGCATAGAGGATCTCGCCAACCCTCACGAGGCCTACGAGCGTTTGATCGACGACGATGGCAAGAGCTACCATTTCGACGAGCATATCGAAAACCTCAAGCTCATGACCGCCATGGGCAAAGAATATCCCAACCCTACCAAAATATACCATATAGTAATCATGACCGCTTACAATGAAAGCCTCGAAGTCATAGACCCTTCCATCAAAGCCGTTCAGGACAATACTTTTCCAAATGATCACATTATTTTCACTCTCGCCTACGAAGAGCGCGGCGGGGAAGATATGGAGCAAATAGCCCACACTCTTAAAAGCAAATATAAGGGTATATTTAAGGATTTTATTCTCGTCAAGCACCCCTCCAACCTCTCCGGCGAGGTCATTGGTAAAGGCCCTAATCTCACCTACGCCGGTCATGCCATTGCTAAATATGTCGATTCCAAGCATTTGCCAGTAGAGAATATCATCGTCACTTCCCTTGATAGCGACAACCATATGCACCCAAAGTATCTAGACAGTGTTGCTTATGAGTTTATCACTCATCCCAACCGTCAACGACTCAGTTACCAGCCGGTCTCACTCTTCATGAACAATATCTGGGATGCTCCGGCACCTAGTCGAGTTATTGCGGTCTCTAACTCTTTCTTCAATGTGATATCTACTATGCGCCCGCATGCGCTACGCAATTTTGCCAGTCATTCACAGCCCCTGCAAGCCCTCGAAGCCATGAATTTTTGGAGCAAACGCACCATCGTAGAAGACGGGCATCAATACTGGCGCAGCCTATTCTTCTTTAATGGCGATTACGCCGTTTTGCCTATCCGTATCCCCATTTATCAGGACGCCGTCGTCGACGAATCTTTCTTAAAAACCGTCAAAGCCCAATTCATCCAGGTTCGTCGCTGGTATTACGGTGCTTCCGATGTGGCGTACGTCGGGTCAAAGCTTTTTGTCAAAAAATCTCGGCGCATCGTTCCGTTTTGGCAGCTCTTCCCGAAGTTCTGGCGGCTGCTAGACGGGCATATTACCCTTGCTATCATGGCGCCCCTCATTACATTTGGTGCCTGGGTGCCGATGATTATGAACTTATCCACTCACGCCATGGTTGCCTATAATCTCCCCAACATTGTCAGCATTATCGAGACATTCGCCATGCTAGGCCTCGTGGCTACGATTTTGGTTTCATTCCGCATGCTCCCCAAGCGTCCAGCCAAATACCGCAAAGGCCGCAATCTTCTGATGCTCTTACAATGGGTCTTGATGCCGATCACCTCTATTTTGTATCAATCGCTCGCCGCTTATTATGCACAAACTCGCCTCATGCTCGGCATTTATATGGAAAAATTCGACGTCACCAAAAAAGTCATTAAAAAATAGCTATGCCAAGCAAAATCACCGAAAAGAAGTTAAAAAATAAAAGATTTCGCAGAACAGAAGAATCCCTCCTCGCCGCCCTCCTCGTCACTAGAGACACCGTCAGCCTCGAAAGACTCATCCGCCTCGCTCGCATCTCGCGCTCCACCATTTATCGTCATCACGGCACCGTTCAGAAAATCGTACCCAATTACCACGAATACATTATGGCTAAGTATAAGCGGATGCTAAAAAGCCTTTTCAAAATCAAACACATCAGAATCAAGAGTATATATCACAGCATTTTAGACTTTCTCAAAACTTACCAACAAATCATTGATTTTCTATATCACAACGGCGATTCGAGAATAATCGAAGAAATGCTCCTGCTCTTAGAACCTAAGATTATTGATTTCGGCAAAATCGCCGACAAAGACACCTTCGCCATCTACACCAAAGGAATTTCGGCAGTTATCGAAAAATGGATCTCCGACGGCTTCAATAAATCCGATATCCCTAGAGTGGTGGAGAAGATTATCTATCTCACTAATACCGCCAAGCCCTATCTCGCGCCCATTGCCGACTAGCTAATTGGCCAGGCCATCCATCTAGCCAAAATCGTAAAACTGTGATACAATAAAATAAGTGGGTGATTAGCTCAGTTGGCTAGAGCGTCTCGTTTACACCGAGAAGGTCGGGGGTTCGAGCCCCTCATCACCCACCACACAAGCTTGACACCATATCAAGTTTATTTTATTGTATAAAACCGTGGCAGAATAGCCGCAGAGGCGACGATCTGGTGACAAGGTGGTGTAACTATGGCGCGGTGACCACCCACGGATCGGTAGCAATTCCGGTGCCACCCGCAATCTCCGTCCCTGTTTTCAGCGAAATGGCCGGGCGCACACCGAACTTGCCGCTCGCGATACTGTTGTAGAGGTTGCCGCTCCCGACCAGGTAGAAGCCGTTCGCAAAACCGCTCGAGTGGCGGTCGAACGGGGAGAGCAACCAGAAGAGCGACCCGGAACGGAGGTATGAGTTGGCGTGGTAAGGAGTAGTACTGTTGGTATAGCCAGACCCAGCAAAGGCAGCCTCATCAGCAGTGATTAATGCAGCTGGTTTAGCTAGTTGTTTGTTGCCGTTACTTGCACTGCTTGTAGTGTAGAGGTCTGCGTTGCTTCGTGGACAGCCGAGGGTGGGAGCTTGAACTGTTGTAGCCGTCCTGATTCTAGCACCGAAATAGTATTGTGTAATGCCGGACGAGGCAGTAGTGTATGGAGTTGAGATACTATAGCTATTCGCTACGGCAGTTTGTGCACCTGTGCCGGACGTTGCTGTGTAGATAGTTCTATCGTTACAATATCCTGCACTAGGTTCCAGTATACTGGAGTAGCTGTTGATGTTGGTAAACCAAGTGTTTTCTATGTAATTCTTAATAGTGGAGTTGGTACTATTACCTGAATAGCTGGAATTGCTACCGAATAAGGTGCTATAGGCAGTGCTACCTGTAGTGGTTTTATAGTTTGCATTAAATGTGTAGCCTGTTGCGATAATGCTCTTGTGCCCGATATTGGACGTTGCGTTGAAGGCCTGGGTCGTAACTTGGGCATTGGTGGTTGAGTTGGCACAAGTAGAGCCAGTCCATTTACCGTTGTAAATCATCTTTACACCACCAGATCCGGTAGTACGGACGATGCGCCAACAAGTATCTGCAGTGGTTTTACTACCATCTGCGTCTAGGATGACGTAGTTAGGATATGTGGTGGCACTACCATCTGAGCCATATGAGCCTACGGAGTTTTCTAGGACACCGCGGTAATAATAGATTTTGTGTGTGCTGGCGGCATCAGTGGCTGCGCCAAAGACACTGGTGTTATATTCATAAACACCAGAGTTAGAAGTATCCTGAGTGCGATCTGCGGAGGTAGGGACGGTGATGGCAGCACGGAGCTGGGCGAGAGTTTGGGTGCCTTTGCTCATCTCTGCTACTTTATCGTAAAGATATTCTTTTGGTATTTCTTGCCATAATGCATAGATAGTGACAGTGGGATTATTGGTTGCATTAAGATTGTATGTTCCACTAGCTGCTATAGTAGTACCAGAACAAGTATCGGCTGCTCCGCCAGTGCCAGCGGTGGGGTTAGTAGTACACCAACCCATGAAGTTATAACCATCTCTTGTTGGTTCTGTAGATGAGAGAGTGATATTAGTAGAACCAGTGAGTGGATCTGATATAGTACCAGTAGTATTACTAGGTAGTCCTGATACAGTGTCAGTAGTATTGCCTTTATTATAAGTAATTGAGTAATTAATGAGATTAGCTACAGCAGATACTAC
>JAFWNY010000013.1 GCA_017510075.1 Candidatus Saccharimonadota bacterium
AAAGAGACATTAGTATTCAATAAATACAATCACTTATTAGCAGCCGATTGTACCCCAGAAGATTATAAAATCGAAGTTGAAGTTACCAAGATCACTGATCCTATGACCGGCAGCGACGTTTATAACGTGCCAGAGCCATACAATCGTGACACCAGCGATACCTGTGACTACTCTCCGCCTCAAGTGTCGTTGTCGCTTAACGGTACCAGCCTAGTGGCAGCTGTCCGGCGCGGTAGCAGCGACATTACTGGATACACACTCTATGTTAATGGTGTAGAGCAAGGCGGTGTTTCACTCGGCGGAGACGGTACCATCACTGGTTACTCCGTAGACACTTCCAAGGAGACCAAGCTCAGCTTTACCGTAACTGACGGCGCAGGCTACTCCGCTACTGCCGAGATGACCATTACTCCTACAGTCAAGAATGCCACGAACGACACTGCTCCAATCGTAGATAGCGCCGATAATAGTTCGTCTGCAAATAACTAATTATTCTTCTTGCGGGCTAGGCGGGCAAAGATTATCTTGCCCGCCGGAGTCTCGTGAAACCTTACAAACTCTATTTCTACGGTCTTACCGATTTGATTAGCTGCGCGCTCCACTACCACCATGGTACCGTTTTTAAGATGCCCTACACCTTGTCCTCGGTTCGAACCCTTTTCGATGATTTTTAGTTTCATTTTTTCGCCAGGTAGAAATTCATTGCGTACCGCAAGTGCTAATTCGTTGACATTCAAAGTTTCTATCTTTTCAGCCTCTGCAATTTTTATTAAATTATAATCAATTGTCAATATTGCTGCGCGATTCGTCTTCGCCAGCTTCAGGAGTATCTCATCTACCTTTTTACTGTCAGTCTTCTCATCCACCACCTCAGTATTGATATTTTCTATCCGCTCTAGCTCCGAGGCGGCCTCCAACCCCATGCGTCCACGAGTTCGCTTCTCGGAATCTCTACTGTCAGCCAACAGCTGCAGCTCTAGTAGTACATCCTTCAGGATAATTAGTTCACCATCAATAAACCCGGTGCGCGCCACGTTCAATATCCTACCATCAATTAATACCGAAGTATCTACATAGATTAATCGCCGGTTGTTTCGTCCGGGCTTATGCTTCACAAAAGTTAAGTAGCTCGTCTCCGCCAAAATCAAGAGTACTATTAACAAAACAAATAATTCCATAATACAACTATACTATCATATCTTCACCATATTGTACAGCATGCTCGTGGTTTTCTTGCAAGAGCTTCTGGTATTTCGTCACCAAATTATCTTGTCCCAATACTTTTGCGATGTCGCTAGCCAGATCATAGCGTGAAGCTGCATTGCGTCTAAGCATCTCAAAAGGCGTCGTCGTGGAACCTTCCTCGTTAAATCCATGCACCCGGAGCCTTTTTCGCTCAGTATAATTCTCCAAAATATTCTCCAATGTTTCTGGGTAGCCGTGAAAATTCGCCAAAATCGGCTTATTTGGCGTAAAGAGCTCCATGAACTTCTCGCGTGTCAATTTATTATCGGTCGTACCGATCGAACGATAGGACAAAGTATTAATTCCCACGAACCGCATCTTTACTTCTGGCATATCTTCACGGATAATACGCATTGCTTCCAAGGTCTCACGCGTCACGATATCACCGCAAGCCGTCAGTACGAAGTCCGGCTCTGCATCAGAGGCAAATTCATAGATGGACGCTCCACCGTTGTCAAATTGGAATTTTGCATGGTGTGAGTCAATATAGCGAGGCAGCTCATTTTTGTTAAATGTTGTCAAATTTACAACATCTCGTGATTCTAGCATAAATTGAAATGCTTCCTCCGCCGCCACGTCATCCACTGGGAAAATGCAGTTTGCAAGCTCAGACGGCACCGCCAGTAATTGCGAAATCAGTGCTGGCGATTGGTGCGTGAATCCATTATGATCTTGTCGCCAACAAGTTGAAGTAGAAAGTAAATTTACCGCCGGCATTGACTCGCGCCAAGCCACACCCTTTGCTTGCTTGATGAATTTCATTTGCTGCAATAGTTGCGCAGTGACAATCGGCAGAAACGCCTCATAGCTCCCCATCATTGCCTGCTCGCCATTTATCAAATGCCCCATCATCACGCTAAATAATACATTTTCCGACAGCATTTCTATAATTCGTCCATCCGGCGATTCTGGTAAATCCCAATCTTCTCGCACTAAGTCTCCCCACGCGCGACTACTCGCTTCAAACACCGCATCAAATCTATTTGACGTTGTTTCGTCAGGTGAAAAGAAATAAAATCTCGGATCCTCACGCAACTGTTGGCTCAGCAGCTCACCAATCTTTCTCGCCGATGAATAAAATTCTGAACCAGGTACTTCCACACGTTCTATCATATCTTCAGTCCTCCTCCGCGGTCAAACAATTCCGCAAAATTATACGAACGTAGCCAATCTTCTAGCGTGCGCAGCTCCCTCTCGTCACTTTGAGGATTTTTCAAAGGTATTTGGTGCGCCTCATGGTGGCGGTTCGGCCCGCCTTCGCCCTTCTCAGTCTTCATAATATAAAAAGGCGACTCTATATTCTCGCGCAACGCCCACTGAAAATCTTCTGGATCTTCGCCTACCCACCGCGGTGTAAATCCAAAACCACGCAAAAGCTCATTTAGTTCTCGCTCTGATTTACGCGCGTAAATGGACGGGGCAGAGATTTTATAACCATTCAGATGTAATAATGGGACAATTGTGCCATTTTGCTTGCTCGCTAGCAAGCTACGTAGATTTAATGAATCCAAAGCCGTCGCTGTTTCGAGCTCCCCGTCGCCGATCAATACCGCGGTAGTTTTCTCCGGATGCCCGAGGCATACCCCGTAGGCGCTAGCTAGGGCATACCCCAGCTCTCCGCCTTCGGTAATAATTCCGGGTGTCATTGGGCTAGCATGGCTCGGAAATCCATCCGGCCAGGAAAAACGTCGGCATAAATATTCCAGTCCTGCCGCGTCTCGAGTTGCTTGCCGATCCACCTTTTCAAGTTCCCCATCTAGCCACAAATTTGCATTCAATGCTGGAAATCCATGTCCCGGCCCCAGCACAAAACTATAATTTGGGTTATTTCCGTAATGCGCCTTCAAATTTGCATACGCCACGTTAATACCATGACACGTCCCCCAATGCCCTAGCAGCCTCGGTTTTATATCCTCTGGTGTGAGTGGCCGCTCCAATAGAAAGTCATCCTTCAGATATAATTGCGCCACGCACAAATAATCACACAGCCTTATCCGCCGTCGTATCTTTTCTGCCAGCTCAATGCCCACCGTATCCATATAATCATTATATCACACTTACGTATATACTAATTTATTTCTTTCTCGACCTTCATAAATCATTGCATAAATTCCTTAATCCGCTCCACCTCGTCCCGCAAAGCCGCCGCTTTCTCAAACTCCAAATTCGCCGCCGCGAGCTGCATCTCGCCCGTCAAAGATTTAATCAGTCCTGGCAGCTCGTCCTTCGGAATCCGCTTGATATCCAATTTGTCTTCCTTGGCCTTCTCTGGAATAATCGCGCGGAGTCCCTTTGATATCTCCTTCTGCACCGAATGTGGCGTAATATGATGCTTAAAATTATACTCTTTCTGGATCTCCCGCCGCCGATTGGTCTCCGAAATCGCCTTTTCCATGCTCTCGGTGATAAAATTCGCATACATGATTACCTTCCCCTCCTCATGCCGTGCCGCCCGCCCAATCGTCTGAATCAGCGCCGACTCGCTCCTGAGGAACCCTTCCTTATCTGCATCTAGTATGGCCACTAGCGACACCTCTGGTAAATCCAGCCCTTCCCGCAGCAAATTAATCCCTACTAGCACATCATATACTCCCTCGCGCAGATCCCGCAAGATATCCCCCCGTTCTAGCGTATCAATATCCGAGTGGATATACGCTGTCTTCGCTCCCCGCTCCTTCAAATGATCCGTCAAATCCTCCGCCATCCGCTTAGTCAAAGTTGTAATCAAGGTTCTCTGCCCTTTGGCAATCCTTCGGTCTATTTCCTCCATCAAATCATCAATCTGCCCGTCGCTCGACCGCACTTCTATTTCGGGGTCTAATAGCCCAGTCGGGCGAATCACCTGCTCCGCTGGCTCTGGTGACACCTCCAGCTCATACTCCCCAGGCGTCGCCGACACATAAATCGCTTGGTTTATCCGCTTCTGAAATTCCCCGTAGGTCAATGGCCGATTATCCAGCGCCGACGGCAAGCGGAACCCATAATCCACCAACGCCAACTTCCGTGCATGGTCGCCGTTATACATCCCACGCACCTGCGGCAAGGTCATATGCGACTCATCCACAATCAACAAATAATCTTCTGGGAAGAAGTCTAGCAATGTTGACGGTGGCTGGCCAGCCTTTCGCCCTTCCAGATGCCGCGAATAGTTTTCGATTCCCTTCACAAATCCCGTCTCCTTCAGCATCTCTAGGTCGTATTTGGTTCGCTGCGATAATCTCTGCGCCTCCAGGTATTTCTGATGCTTCTCAAAATATTTCAGCCGCTCGTCAAACTCCTCCCGAATCGTCACGAGTGCTTTCTCTAGCTGGTCCACCGGTGTCGCATAGTGCGTATTGGGGAAAATATGCACATGTTCTGGCTTCTCCCGTACCTCAAACGTCAGCGGGTCCACGATCTTCACTTCCTCTAGCGTATCAAACCCAAATTCAAACCGATACGCATACTCCCCATTCGCCGGGTACAAATCAATCGTATCTCCCATCACCCGAAAATTCCCCCGCTCAAATGCCAAGTCGTTCCGGTGGTACTGCATCCCAACAAGCTGGCGAATGAAATCGAGCTGAGAAATTGGCCCGTGACGACGGGCCGAGCCGACGTCGTGCCCGAAAGCCTCTGATGCCAATTTCCAGCCAGTTGCCTCTTTCCATATAGGCAACGACATCTCGAGATAATGCTCTGGCGCACCTAGGCCGTAGATACAGGATACACTCGCCACCACAATCACATCCCGCCTCGTCAGCAGTGCCTCCGTCGCCCCATGCCTTAAGCGGTCAATCTCATCATTTATCGCCGAGTCTTTCTCAATATACGTATCAGTCGAGGCAATATACGCTTCCGGCTGATAATAGTCAAAATACGACACAAAATAATGCACCTCGTTCTCTGGGAAAAATTCCCGAAACTCTGAATACAACTGCGCCGCCAAGGTTTTATTATGCGCCAAAATCAACGTCGGCCGCTGGACATTCGCAATGATGTTTGCCATCGTAAACGTCTTCCCTGACCCCGTCACCCCAAGCAGAGTCTGTTCATGTACGCCTGACAAAACTCCTTCCGTTAGCTGCTTAATTGCGCTCGGCTGGTCACCCGTCGGCTGATATTTTGACACTAGCTTAAATTTCGCCATATAACCATTATAGCACATCAAAAGCCCCCGCTTCCAGCCAACGCACCCCTGGCCGAGGCTCTAAATTTGACTTTTAAGCGTAAGTGTGATATAATAAAAGTATATGCCAAAATACTTAGTTACCGTCAAACCAGGCTCCTCCCAGGAAAAAATCCTCGAAACCACCCCTGCTACCGCCACCACCCCAGGCGAACTAACTGTCTACCTTCGTGCCAAACCCCACGACGGCGAAGCTAATAAAGCACTCATCAAACTCCTCGCCAAGCATTTCAAAGTCGCTAAGTCCACTATTGCTATCACCCGTGGCGCCCATTCCCGCAATAAAACCATTGAGGTCTTCTAAAGCGAAATTAGGGATGTCCAACAAGGCAGGATGAGCAACGGAACGAGCCGTACTAATGGTACGGCGAGTGAGTAGCGCATATCCTAACGCAGTTGAACGCACTAATTTCGCTTTAGAAGCGGGAACGGTACTGCCTCGCGTCCAGACACCCCCTCCAAAAGCCAGAAATTCCGCTCTGAATTCCCCCATCCGCATGCCGGCGGCATCCCATATTCGAGCATTTCCACAAAATCCATATCAAGCATCTGCGCTTCCTCGTCCCCCGCGTCCCGTGCCGCTTGCTGTTCTTCAAACCGCTCCAGCTGATCTAGCGGGTCATTTAGTTCCGAGAATCCATTCCCCATCTCGGTCCCCGCAATCACTGGGTGGAACCGCTCCGTCACCAAAGGATTATCAACGGACTTCTTCGCTAGCGGCGACAGCGACAACGGCTCCTCAATCACCCAATACGGCCCCGCCGAGGTCTTGCGGATTAGCTTCCACACATCGTCAATCAAATGCGGTGTCGTGGTATTTTCGAGCTTCCGCTTCAAATCCTCGCGCGACATATCCTTCGCGTCCCAATTCTCGAGCAAAATCTGGGTCAGCTGCTCCCGATCCGGGTTAAACACATCCACTCCAAACTTCTCTCGGAGCAAATCCGCATATTTCACCCGCGGCCACTCTTGGTCTAGATCAATCTTAAATCCACCCACCTCAAACTGCAGCGTCCCCCACGTCTTCATACAGACATACTTCATCATTTCCTCATAAAACTTCATCCCCTCCTCGTAATCCTGATACGCCGCATAGGCCTCAAACGCAATATGCTCGGGTAGATGCTCATCGTCCACCCCTTCATTGCGAAACCTCGGCCCAATATCATAAACCCGCTCAAACCCGCCGCCGAGCAAACGCTTCAACGGCAGCTCATGTGAGATACGCAAATAAAAATCCTCATCCAGCGCATTCATGTGCGTGACAAAAGGTGTCGCATCCGCTCCGCCCGTAGTATGCTCTAGCACCGGTATATTGATCTCTATAAACCCATGCGAATTCATAAACTCCCGCGTCGCCTGCCAAAACTTAGACCTCCGCACCAACCGCTCCCGCACCTCAGGGTTCACATTCATATCTACATAGCGTCGCCGGTACCGCTCTTCCTTATTGGTAAACTTCTCTGGCAAAGGCCGCAGGGTCTTAGTTAGCAGCCGCACAGAATCCGCAAATACCGAAATCTCACCAGTCTTAGATTTATCAACGATGCCCCTAGCTTCAACAAAGTCACCAACATCAAGAAGTTTGATTTCCTTAGCGCCAAACATCCCCTCTGGAGTCTCGTCGCCTGTCGCCTTCATAAAAATCTGCACCTCACCTGACGCATCTCTCAACTTCAAGAAAACCAGTTTCCCAAATGACCGTATCGCCACGATCCGTCCCGCCACGCACACTTCCTGTCCCTGTTTCTCGTCAAAATGCTCCACCACTTCAAAAATCCGCGTATTTCGCCCGGTCCTCGCCGGGTACGGGTCAATCCCTCGCTCGCGAATCTCCCCTAATTTTCGTAGTCTTTCGTTCCTATAGTCTTCAAGTATCATGCCTATATTATAACACATTTTTTGATATTTAGTCGGTTCAGTCTCGAGTATGATATAATTAAGTAATGAGTATAGTTACTAGATTTGCACCCAGTCCCACCGGATACATCCATATCGGCAATGTCCGTTCGGCAATTTACCCGTATTTATTAGCCAAACAATCAGATGGCAAGATGATTCTTCGTATCGAGGACACCGATCGCGCCCGCTACGTCGAGGGTGCCACGGAGCTGATCGAGAATACCCTCGAGTGGCTCGGGCTAAATTGGGACGAGGGTCCCATCGTCGGTGGCCCACACGCTCCCTACTTCCAGAGTGAACGCAAAGACATTTATCACCAATACGCCCGCAAGCTAATTGCTGCCGGCCGTGCCTACGCCGACCCCACCCCAGCGGAAAAGATTGATGAATATCGTAAGCAATGCAATGAAGCAAAAGTCCCATTCCTCTACCGCAATTTCCGCCCCGAGCATACCGTGGAGTGGCAGCCTGGCATCCCGCTCCGTTTCAAATCCGAGCCAAAGGAATATGATTGGCATGACGAAGTCATGGGCGATATGCATGCTGGCCCCGAGACTGAGGACGACATTATTCTGATCAAAAAAGACGGCTACCCCACCTATAATTTTGCGCATATTGTCGATGACGCTGAAATGGGCGTCACCCATGTCATGCGCGGCGTCGAATACCTCTCGAGCACACCAAATTATCTCGCTCTTTACGACGCGTTAAATCTCGCTCGCCCCAAGTTGGTTTCCCTCCCTCACATCCTTGCCCCTCAAGGCAACAAGAAACTCGGCAAACGCGACGGAGCCAAATCCGTCACTGAGTATCGTGATGACGGAGTCCTTGCCGAAGCCATGCTTAATTATCTCGCCTGCCTCGGCTGGAACGACGGTACCGAACAAGAAATCTACACCAAAGACGAGCTAATTAAAGCCTTTTCCCTAGATCGCATCCAGACTTCTGGCGCTCGTTACGACGAGACTAAACTCCTCTGGCTCAATGGTCAGTGGATCCGCCGCATCTTTGATGAGCAAGGAGCCGAGGCACTTTATGCTCGCACTACGGGTTTCTGGCCTGAGGCCGCCGCAAATCATGACGACGCTTATAAGCTACAAGTCCTCTCCATCATTTATGATAGATTAAAAACCCTCTCCGATCTTCGCACTATGACTAATTATTTCTTTATCGATCCTGAGATTGACCTTGAGATGCTCACCAGTAACAAATTCCTCAAGAATCTTTCCGAAGCCGAAATCGAAGAGCTATTAAAAACATCTATCACTACTCTCTCCGCATTAGACACCTGGGATGCCGACCACCTCCAGGCTACCCTCAATAATCTTCTCATCGAGACCAACAAAAAACCCGCGGAGTTATTTAGCCTAATTCGTCTCGCACTGAGCTACGCACCATTTAGCCCCGCACTCGACCTCACTATGAGCGTGCTAGGGCGAGAAACCACCCTAGCTCGCCTCAATGCTACCGCTAGAGCGATGTAGCAATTGACTTAATCTGTTTCTTCGTTAGTGATCCAGAGACAATGTTTAATTTATAGACCACGCCACCGTTTACCCAAGACGCATCGCTGCCGCTAACATACAAAGTCAAACCCTGCTCGCGCACGATAGTGTAATTGTCGTCGTAGGCGTCTCTGACATAATTAGTAAGCAGCGCATTAGAATCCCACGAAGAAGATTCCTCTACCAAGGAAAACGCATCACCAGTTTGCGCGTTCCTGAAATTCAAGGTTACTTTACCATCCTCAGAAGTTATATCTGATAAGCTAAAATCTCTTGGCACATACGAAGGATACGAGGCTTCAATCCCCGTCTGCATTGCCGCCACACGCAGTGACAAGTCTGGCATATTCAAGTTGACAAAATACACAATCGCAAACACCGCAACGGCTGCACATGAAAGCGCCAACATTACGCGTCCAAACCCAAAATGCATCTTACCAAAATTCTTAGACTTAGATTTCTTTTTATGCTTAGTCGAACTAGCTGCCTTAGGTTTAGCAGATGATTCAGAATCCAACGGTCGCGATGCGGAGGCTAGTGCTTTTTGGATGGCTTGATCTTTAAGCTCGCGCGCAGTCATCGCCTTGGCGGCAGGCCCAGCAATATCAATGGAGTGCCTGCGCATCCGTTCATTTGCGGCTACTTGCATAGGATGAGCCTGTGCTGCCACCATATCATCCTGACCTCTAGAAGACTCAGCATTATTATAAAATGCAGAATTACGACCACTTGTACTAAACCTCTGAATCTTCGGGCTGCGAGACACCGACACAGATACGGCTTCTCCCGTCGCTGACGGCCCTTCTAGCTGGCTCTGCTCAACCTCCGCGCGCCGAGGCTTGCGTACATACCTACGGTTCAGCGTGGTGGAACTACGCACTTTTCGGTGAGCAATAGTAGCTGTCTTATTATGATCGGTTTTTTGCATTTTTTACCTCGCTTATTCTTATAACCTATTCTACACGTTCTCGCACAAAAAAGCAAGAGCTAAAATGCATGATTTTTATGTTATAATA
>JAFWNY010000014.1 GCA_017510075.1 Candidatus Saccharimonadota bacterium
CAGCCACTTCGACCGCTTCAGTAGCAACCGTCTCGACCGTCGCTTCCGTTTCGGCCTTTTTCGGGAAAAGACTTCCCCAATTGATAAGGGTGATCACCATGATTACCATTATCACAGCCGTAGCCGCAGCCACCACAATAGCGACAATCTTATCGACACGAACTCGGTTGTCATCCCCCTCGTGCAACTTGCGCATGAACCAAAATAGGTTCGCCGCGAAGAAGCCAAGAGTCCCGACCAATACAATTTTCGGCAAAGCCATAAAGACTGATGCCAAAAATGCGCCAGCCAACGCCGCCGTCATTGCAGCCGTCGCCATGGTCGTAAAATACGCCACGATCGCCATAATGACAAACGGTATCAGTTCCCTCAGGTCAGATCCGTCCCGACGCCACCAAGCAATTAAGAAGGCGTAAAACGCCATCATCGCCACGTAGCAAATCGGGGCCAGCCAAAAGACTGGCGTCCCTGGCGCAAAAGACGGAATGAAAAAGTTTATCACTCCAATCGTCGCGCCAATCCCAGCAGCGGCCAGCCAATTATTCCGGCCGACTCGCCCGTACATCATTTTACCGGCAAATGCTATGCCAGCAAAAAACATTAAACCTAACGCGCCGCTGAGTACCAGCGACAGAAACATCTTTACCGCATTTACCATTCCGAACATTCTAGACCTCCTTAAAAATTATCTCCGGAGGCCTCTGCCCCCGGTATACGGGGACATTAGATAGCCTTCAGATTTCTTTTGAAATCTGAGATGATTTGGTTGTTAATGGTCGTCCTGCTTTTAGAACACACCTCTAATTTCAGACTACCTACATTATAGCACACTTACCCAAAAATGTCAATGGTTAAACCATAATTATCTTCAAGCACAAGCAAAATCCCAAAAACAAGAAAAACCCAGCTCCTAAAAGCTGGGCAAAAGTTACAGTTAATTAATTTACCTTTCTTCAAGCCGATGTATCCGCTCCTCAAGCGCGTCAACCGCCTGCACGACACAGACCATGACACCCTTCAAATCGTCGAATAGCCTCTCGACCTCTGCGACAACCTCATCAACCGTCATCGCGTCATCATCCGCCTCACGATCAGCGGCCGTATTGGCCTTGACGGCCTTCGACTTGTTTACCTGCGAAGTCTCAGCCTCCGACGCGGCAGGCTTATAGCCGCCACCATCATAGGTTTTCGGCTTATCAGTCGCCGCCGACTTCGTGGCCTCCGGCTCCTCAACGGTTTCAACAGTCTCGACTTCAACCACAGTTTCCGCCGCATCTGTTGCACGTCTCCGAGCGTCGCTTGCCCGTCTCCGGGCCTCCTCCCTCTTCGCCGCTTTGGTAGCCGGCTCAGACTCAGTCCTAAGCCCGTCCAGCGCCTTCCTGAGCCTCCTGGCTGTCGCTGGCTCTGCGCCAATGATAGCTTTCGCCACGTCCTCAGGCACGCCAAGTTCCCGCAGTTTCTCAGCATCAATGTTGAGCGGCTTCTTCCGCTCAACCGGGCTACTGATTCCTTCCAATTTTCTTGCCTTTGACATATACATTCCCTCCTCTGTCAAAAACCATGTTAAACAACTGTAACTCCTTTAATTATAGCACACTTTTCCAAAAATGTCAATGTTAAAACCATATCCTCACGAATAGCCAACCTTCCCCTTGCATTTATATCTCCAACGCGATATAATATACTTATCTGGTGGGATTAGCTCAGATGGTTAGAGCGTCTGATTGTGGTCCAGAAGGTCGTCGGTTCGATCCCGATATCCCACCCCAGTACATTTCCTATCTTTTAAGCGGGTGTAGTACAGCGGTTAGTATGCAAGTTTTCCAAACTTGAGATAGGGTTTCGACTACCCTCACCCGCACCAATAAAAGTAAAAATAAGCATTTATGCTTATTTTTAGTTTTATCGGAGTGGGGCCAGGGGAGACTTTCTACCCTCACCCGCACCAATAAAATACCAATAAAATATATAAAATCCGAGAGCACGCTCTCGTTTTTTCAATAATTTAACCAACATTTTTCGCCCAGCCAAACAACCAAACTACTTAGGCAACAACAAAAACGCCACCGTCCCCGCCACCGCGCCTAATATGATCGTGAGTATAATCGCAATTATCACTCCCATCTTCGACTCTTTTTCTGGCTTCGAGATGATCGCCGCGGCCTTATTACTCACGCCACCAGCAACCGTACTACTCGATTTCGCCAGCGCGTCGATTTCCTTCTGATAGATATTCTTCGAAAGCGGTCGCTTTGCGACTTTATCTTGATTGATAAACGGAGTTCTTGGCAAATTATAAGCCACATTGACCCCAGAAACCTTCGCCTCTTGTTCCATAGTTGCCCTAGTAGAGTTTCCCTTTGTCTTAGACCTAAGCCCTATCCGCGCGCCAATCTTCTTCGACTTCGCACTAGTCGCCATGCCCACCGCACTTTTCACTGCCCCTGCACTACTAGCCGTACTAGTCCTATTAACCATACCAGCAACACCCCTAGTACCCACTTTCGCTACACCAGATGCCGCCCGACCAGCCCCACCCAAGGCTCGCTTTGGCACATTAGTATTGATAAACTTAATATCTTCAATCTCGCCTAGCCGCACCGCACTCGCTCGCGACTTATTAGTCAATGAGGTCCCAGTACCAGAAATCGCCGGCTTGTCAGCCTTCATGACCTTTACTCGCGGTTGCGCCACAACAGTTTTTCTAACCACTCGCCTAGATGCTACCGGTCGCAAAGCCCCACTCGGTCGCACATTGGCAACACTACGCCTAGCCACAGACACATTCCCTGCATCTGGCAACCGTACAGTCACCGAAGAATCTCGCGCACTCGTCGTCCGACGCACAGCACCAACCCTAGCCGCCGCACCACTACTCGCCGCAGGCCTAGCCGCATTTAACCTTGCGCCAGACGATTTCTTTGGCGCAAAATCTATATATCTTTTCGTCATGCCTTATGCTCTTACTCTTTTAGCTGTCTCTATTATATCAGCAAACTCATTCAAAATCAAACTCGCCCCACCTATCAATAATCCATTTACCCCTGGCACAGTCAAATACCCTCCCGCATTCGACGGATTAACGCTCCCGCCGAACAGAATCGGTACTCCCTCCGCCGCTTTCTTGCCATAAGTCTCTTCTAAAGTTTCACGAATTATCTTAACCACCTCGGCCACTTCGTCTGGCGTCGCAAATCTCGCCGACTTTGCCGAAGAAATCGCCCAAACCGGTTCATAAGCTATAATCACTTTAGACAAATCATCATCCGAAACTTCAGACAACCCACCGATTAGCTGATCCCGAATTACATCCTTCGTTTCCCCGAACGCTCGCTCACTTTCAATCTCGCCGATACACAGTATAGGCGTAATCCGGTTCCGAATCGCCGCCGCCATCTTCTTTGCTATCATCTTATCATCTTCATGCAAAACATATCGTCGCTCGGAATGCCCTACGATCGCATAATCCACCAACCCCCTAAGTTGCGAAAAAGAAATCTCTCCAGTAAATGCCCCATAATCCCGATAAAACCCATTCTGCGCACAAAGCTTAATGATGTGCCTATCCACCTGCAAAGACAATGGTTGCAAGGCCAGCGCACTTGGCGCCACTACTACCTCAGTATCACGATACTTCGGTATAGTTTTAAGTAATTTATGAAGATATATAGAAGCCTCACCGACCGTAAAATTCAGCTTCCAATTGCCCACAATATAAGTTTTCATATCTCTATTATAACATGATATAATTAAAGTATTATGAAAAAAGTTTTAGCATTCGATATAGATCAAACCTTAAACATAGCAAAAACGCCCATTCCGGACGAAATTGCTAAGCTCCTTATTAAATGCCTAACGCATTTCGATATCTGCCCTATTTCTGGCCAAAAGTTCGACCAGTTCCTAGTCCAGATCGTAAACCCTCTCTTAGCAAACGGAGCTTCAGTCGCCGAGCTTATGAATTTGCACCTTTTTGTCGCTCAGGGCACCCAATACTATCGTTATGACCCTGCTGGCAAGAAATTCGGCCCCGTCGAAATAACCCTAGTTAAACCAAATACCCCTTATTCCGAACAAAACTGGCAACAAGTTTACAATTTCCCCCTCACTGACGAACAAGTATCCAAAATCAGTGCCAGTTTAGAACAGGCCGCCAAAGAACTCGGCTTTTGGGAAGAAGATAAGCTTAAAAAAGGCGACGAAATCATTGAAAATCGCCTGAGTCAAGTCACTTTCTCCGCCCTTGGCCAAAAAGCCGGCACAAAGGAGAAATACGCCTGGGATCCCGACTGCAAAAAGCGCGCCAAAATCGTCAAGCGCGCCAAAGAACTCGCCCCCGAATTTGATTACGAAATCGGCGGCACCACCTCCATCAATGCAATTACCCCTGGCATGAATAAAGAATTTGGCATGACTCATCTCATGAAAGAACTCCACGTTAGCGAAGATGATATTCTCTACTTCGGCGATATGACAGAGCCAGGCGGCAATGACTATCCTGTCGTCAAAATGGGTATC
>JAFWNY010000015.1 GCA_017510075.1 Candidatus Saccharimonadota bacterium
AGGCTATATAGAAATGATGCAGCCTACTCCGTTTGAAAATTTCGGCGCAGCCCTGCCTAAAATTATTTTTAATTCCTGGCGCGTTGGCGAAAAAGCGAATAAAATAACTTTCAAGGAAGCTCTAAACCACATTGTTAATGTCATCCTAGCGGCGCCACTTCCATAAAAGCGTACGAAACGAAAATGGCACCGTCAGGTGTCATAAGCTAATAATCTGTCCAACGTTGAGCTGTTCAAACCATAGGCTTCCTCACGATGCCATTTTTAGTTTAAACGCGCTCAACATTAAAATTTGTTGGACTTTTTTAATGATTACTAACTTATGACACTACCATTGTACCGCACCAAACTCACTTTTGCAATACCAAAATCTGGCTTGTTGCCAAGCCAGATCATTGTCATAGCGGGGTAATCTTTAAGCCGCAGCCTCTACTGCTTCCTCAGCCGCCTTGGCCTTCTTCTCAGCCTCACGCGCAGCCTTCTTAGCCTTGTTCTCGAGCGCAGCCTTCATCTTTGCTGCCCGCTCCGCGCGCGCCTTGAACCGATCCACGCGACCCTCGGTATCGATAATCTTCTCCTCACCCGTGAAGAACGGATGCGAAGCCGACGAAATCTGCACCTTCACCAGCGGATACTCATTGCCATCAGTCCACTTAATCGTTTCCTCACTCTTCGCCGTGGACTTAGTCAAAAACGAAAAGCCAGCCGCTTCGTCGGAAAACACGACGTCGCGGTAATCTTTAGGATGTAACTCTTTTTTACTCATAATTACCCCCAATTATACCAAACATTGCAAAAAATGTAAAGATGTGATATAATGGAGTTAATAATAATTTTAACGAAACAGCTCCGGAGGGATTTCCTGTTTTTCTAGGTCTCTGGAGCAAAGAGAAAGGAAATCATATGACAGTAGATGTCGATATGAAGACTCTGTTCGAATCTGGTGCTCATTTTGGGCACAAGACGAGCCGTTGGCACCCCAAGATGGCGCCATACATCCATAGCAAGCGCGGCGACGCGCACGTCATTAATCTCGAGAAGACGGTCGAGGCCCTCGACGCAGCCCTTCCCCAGCTCACCGAGATTGTTAAGTCCGGCAAGAAAATCCTTTTCGTCGGCACCAAGAAGCAACATAAAGATATTGTGAAGGCCGCGGCCGAGTCGGTCGAGATGCCTTACGTCACCGTGCGCTGGGTCGGTGGCACTCTTACCAACGTCGAGACGGTCAACCGCCAGATCAAGAAGCTTAAAGACCTCGAGCGCCGCATGGCTTCAGGCGAGCTCGAGAGTCGCTACAACAAGCTCGAGGTGCAGCGTTTCCAAGAGGAGATTGATCTCTTGAACGAGCGCTACGGTGGCATCAAGGATATGACCGAGCAGCCCGCCGCCCTCATCGTCCTCGACGCCAACGAAGACAAGAACGCCATCAAAGAGGCCAACGTCCTCGGCATCCCAGTCTTCGCCGTAGTCGACACCAACGTTGATCCCACCAACATCAGTTGTGTGATCCCAGGCAACGACGATTCCATCAAAGCCACGGAGACTTTCCTCGGCTATTTCGTCGAAGCCATCAAAGAAGGTAAAAAATAACTTGCGTATCATTAATAATTATAGGAGGCATAAATTATGGCTGAAATTTCAGTTGAACAAATTAAAAAACTAAAAGAGCTCTCTGGCGCTGGTCTTACCGATGCTAAGAAAGCTCTCGTCGAAGCCGATGGCGATTTCGACAAAGCGCTCGAAGCTATGCGCAAAAAAGGCCTCACCAAAGCCGAGAAACGTGGCGATCGCGAGACCCGTGAAGGCCTCATCGATGCTTACATCCACGACGGCCGTCTCGGTGCTATCGTTGAGGTCAACTGCGAGACTAGTTTCGTCGCCAAGACCGACGAATTTAAGACCCTCGCCCACCAGATCGCGATGCAGGTTGCCTCGATGGCCCCACTTTACGTTTCCGAGGACGATATTCCTGCCGAGGTCAAGGACGCCAAGAAGAAAGAACTCGAAGCCAACTTCAAAGGCCCTGAGAATATGAAAGACAAAATCCTCGAAGGCCAAATCAAAAAAGCCTTCGCTGACAAAGTCCTCATGAATCAACCCTACATCTTGGACGACTCCAAGACTGTCGAGCAGTTCATCAAGGAAGCTATCGCGAAGACCGGCGAGAACATCACCGTCCGCCAGTTCAAGCGTATCGAACTCGGCGTTACCGAGTAGTCTTTAAAGCAAATCGAGCGCCCTCGCAGTTAGGTGCGCTCGATTTTTGTAGAGTATGATTTTATTTTACCGTCGTCGTCGCGTCGTCTTCTTCCCTTTCTTGGCTACAAACATAAATCCGCCCACTCCTACAATCCCAAATACAATCAAACCAGTCACAAGATAATCTGTCTTCGATATGTTTAGATCGCCCATAAAACTACCAGTGTTAGGAACCTCCCTAGACGGCACCCTAAATGATACGTTGTAGGTATAGTAAGCATAATATGTCTTACCATTGTATTGGTAGGCGATTCTTATCGTAATTATATAATCACCCGAAGGCAGACCATAGTTAGATAATATCAAGCGGTAGCTGTCAGTCGGAAAAGCCGCGATCGGTATCTCCTTTATGAGATTACCCGCTACGCCGTTTACATTCTCATTAATTAGTATAGTCGCCCCAGTTGCACTACCTAAGCCAGACTCCGTGTCATATTTAAAAGAAATCGTATAGTCCCCTCCCGTACTGCCACCAGCTGTCCCCTCTTGGCCGCCAGACGTTCCATCACCGGTGCCCGGAGTTTGTTCAATCGTCGCACTTGCCGGATAATAACTGAATTTAATACTATCAGTCCCTGGCACACCCTCAGCGCCTTCACCTTCAATCTTTATTTCGTATTCACCGTAACCGTAGTCAGCTCCAGATAAATCTATCGTCCCACTATATTCGCCCGCATTATAATCTGCATTTATTTCATCGTAAAGATATTCATGTGTTTGCCCATCCGGATCGGTGTAAACGATGATGATCGTGATTTTGTCTACATCTTCATATGTAAAATGTATGTCTTGTGTCGGTGATACCACCGTAGACCCGGATTCCGGGCTAATAATGTTAATATCGGGCTTATTGCCTACTACCCTCACTGTGATAGTATCTTCTACGTTTGTTATTGCCGAAGCCTCTAGATCAGGCAAAGTCGCCGCAAAAACCGTAGTCGCAACAACTGCCGCCAGCCCAAACAGACCTAAAGCTCGTTTGTGTGTTTTTTTCATACTCTACACTCACTTTTTATGTTTAATATTTGTTTTGATTTGCAAAGATGTCCGCTCGCAACGGATGCCGCCCCTAGATAGCCAATCTAGAACGGCGCTCTTTGCGCTTCTTAACTCTGATTATAACGCACATGATTATAATTGTCAATAGCAAAATTGTAATAATTATTGCTGGCAAAGGATTGACGAAAATAACTTTCTCTACCGTCTGGGTTTCCTCTCCTGCCGTTACCGTCCACGTCACTTTATATAGGCCAAATCCAGGCGAATCTTCCCATTCATCAGACACTACTAGCTCCGACTCCGGAATTACCGAGATTCTACCGCTCGTCGCAGGGGTTTCATAAGAAGCACCTCCTAAGATCGGCTCTACTTTCAAGATCCCAGTAGCGTTGAAGTCTACATTGCCGCTATTTTTCACCTTAGCCGAAGCACGAAAATTGTTGACGTACTCATTGTTTTCGGTGTAACCAAGTTCCACTCTCAAGTCGGAAATTTCCGCCTTTACTACTGCTTCGCCCTCAGTAGAGCGCCCGTATACTATAATGCCAGGGCTCGCCTCAGTCTTAATACCGTTTGCTGACACGGTACCAGTAAGTGTATGTGCAAAAATCACGGCATACTGCCCACCGGCTGGAACATTATCTGGCGTAGATATCTTGTAATGTACATCAAGCGAATCATTTGGCTGAATGGTGAACTCTGTCTTCTTCTCGTAGCCGCCGCCGGTAGTCTTAAAAGTGATCCACCGTGAAATCTGCGTAAAATTATTCTCGTTATTAAAACCTAGCTTATAAGAATCTTCCTCGCTCGAATATACGTAAGAATAAGGAGCGGCATACACCTCTATCTTCATCTCAGAACTGCCATCGTTGGATACCGTAAAATCATCTTCGTATACAGAATTTGATGAAATTTGCAAAATTTTACTTACCGGCGTCAAACTGATATTCGTACCCGAAGCAGTATCCTGAGATTCTTCGCTAGCATTCTCCGACGCTTCAGCCCTGTCGTCATCTGCATACGCAAGGTATGGAGCAAGCATCCCGATCCCCATCGCTGCAATCAAGCCAAATGACAGTATTCTCGCAATATTTATCTTCATTTACCTCCTTTGTTTTAATCCATTATAACATAGCTTTTGTTAAAAAACATAAAAATGTCCAAAAATTCCCAAAAATATGATATAATACAAATATGCGCCTGTGGTGGAATTGGTAGACACGCTACCTTGAGGTGGTAGTGGCCACATTTACGGCTGTGCTTGTTCGAGTCAAGTCAGGCGCACCACCTTGTGCAACCATGCAATGATATCACTACATGGTATGAACCGAAGCGGCATTATCCAAATGTGACATACAAAATAAAAGACCCCCCACTGGGTCTTCTTTTATTGTCTATTCGTCCTTTACGGTGTCTTGTTCCTGACCTCCTTGACTGTTGCCCAGGACTCTACGTCCACAAACCTATCCAATGCTGTCACTAGTCGCACGTCGTTTCCGTAAGTTCTTACGTTGCGATTATATATATACGTCAAGTTTGGCTGATATAGCCCGATCGCCGGTACCCCAGTCACCCAATATTCCAAAAAACTCTCGTATTTTTTGACCCTTAGCGTCTCGTCCAGGGTATCCCGCGCTCCCAGTAGCAGATCATCCACTAAAGCATTACGATAGTTCGACAAATTTAAGCCTGAGCCAGAAGCCTGGGAAGAATGATAGTACGGCAACAAATCGGGCTCTGCCCCCAGCTCCACCTCGTATACTAAAATATCATAATTGCGTTTAGAAACAACATTGCTGATAAATTCTTGGTTTTCATCGTACTTTGACACATCCACCTCAAAACCAAGGCCGCGCAATTCCTCCGCTAGCACATCCGTGACCGCAGGAAGATATCCAGAATTCACCGTGACAACATTTAGATGAAGACTATCACCTCCGGCAATCTCCGCGATCTTTGCCTTAGCGGATTCCAAGTTTCCTTCCGGCAGTTCCGGGTAACTTGTCAATTCAATTTGAGATGCCAGCAAAGGATAATCTAGCGCCTGCGTCGCAGGGGCCACTGCTCGAATTTTGTCTATATCTATACCTTCACGAATTGCTGCACGAAGCCCCGCGTTTTTCGCTCCCTCACTTAGAGTATTAAAGAAAATAAATGCTCCAGAATTAAGGCTAGAATCTTTCTGACTAAATTGACCAGATAGCACAAGCTCCGCATCTGCCCCCGAAAGCTCCGCCGTCGCCGTCACTGCGCCAGAATTAATTGCCTCCAGGACTGCAGTTTTATTCTTATAAGTATGCACGGCAAAACTAGACAGCAGTGGCTTGCCTTTGTAATAGCAATCACTGGCCGACAAATAGTAGACTTTTTCATCACTTGTCGCGCCCGATTGCACCGCATTGAAAGTGAAAGCTCCACTCGTCACTGGCGCAGTCGAGAAATCATTCTCGATCAGCGTCTTTGGATCGGCGCCATCTAGTACATGCTTCGGCACCACCGGGATATTCAGGGCCGATTCAAAATCGGCATACGCCGCCGGCAACTCAAATACTAATTCGCTATTATCGCTCTCGGTGACTCGCACATTTGAAAGGTTCGAATCATACCCCGAGCTCACGGCTGGATTTTTTATTAATTCCACCGTAAAAATCACATCTTCGTTCGTGATCGGCGCCCCATCGGACCATTTCAGCCCCTCACGCAGCTTTACTGTCCAGACCCTTCCACTTTCATCCGAACTGACTGATTCCGCCAGGCCGATTCCCGGGTGACCAGAGTAGTCATTGGTTGTGATAGTCGCAAACATCAGTCTGCTCAGAGCCTTCTCGCTACTCGTAGCTGCAAAAAGCGGGTTCAAAGAGTTTACGTCACCAATCGTCGCCTCAGTGTATGTACCGCCATTTATGAAAGTATTTTCCGCATAAGAGTCCCCGAACCAGAATGCTTGTGTGGTGGCCAACATAATCAACGCCAGTACCAATAGCCCCCACTCCAAAATCAATAGTCGAATACTTGCAATATGTGAGAACCGCTCAATTAAGTTTTCCCTGATATGTTCGCGCCCATCCTCACCCGCCTTCGCCGATGCCCGCGAAAACTTTCGGATAAACTTTTGCCCACGCTTTCTGATTGATTTTTTCATATTATGCTGGTATTAATAATAGTCCCAAAATTGACAACACGAAAACCACCGCAAACACTATCGTCGCGACAAACATTGACTTCTCCAAACCCCGCCGAGTCGTATATAGCTCGCCTGAGCTACCAAACCCCGCTCCCAGCGATGCCCCGCGCTGCTGCAGCAAAATCAACAAAATCGTCAGTATTGCTGAAACGAATGTTACCCCTTCTAGAAAACTTCCTATCTGCATAATAACTCCTGTACCCCTATTTTAGCATACTTTTTCGTTTGAGTAAAGAATGATAAGTGATTGCAAACCGGTGCGCTTCCTCATCAATCCGCGCAATCAACCGCGCCACGTGCGAATCGCTAGGCAGCGGAATTATCTGGCCATTAAATATAATTTTTACTCCAGATGATTTGCTATGGTCGCCCGACTTATCGCGCCCGATCACCGGAATACCGAGCGGCTGAACGAGTGGTAGCACCGCATTTACTTGCGTCAACCCCCCGTCCAGAATAATCAAATCCGGATACTCCCACTCAGGATGCTTGAGCCGCCGCGAAATCACCTCGCGCATGCTCTTAAGATCATCATTCCGCGAAGTCCGCAGTTTGAACTTCCGGTATTCCGCCCGATCCGCCGCCCCATTTGTAAACACCACCATGCTCCCCACCGCATTTTCGCCCGACTGGTGCGAAATATCATATCCCTCGATCCGGCGCGGCGGTTTCTCTAGCTCCAGCATTTTTTGCAGCTGCAGCAAAGCTTGATCCGACGAAATATCCAAAAACTCCTTATCCGAAAACACAATTTTGCGCTGCAATTCCTTCAACCCAAACAGCTGGTCGCGCGCCTCCGCCGCCGTTTCGTAATCCCCCTCGCTCGCCGCCTTGCGCATCGTCCGCTCGGTCTCGCTAATCAGTTTTTTCCGATCCCCTTCGAGGTACCGAATTAATTTCCGCAGATTCCGTTTGTATTCTTGTGGCGTGCACTTCCCTACCTCGATCCCTGGCGTCAGCCCGAGGTCGGTATCCAGAGTTTTGCGCCCAGTGTACGGCTTCACATAATACGGAAACACCCGCCTTAAATTCCGCACTGCCCGCTCCACCGCTGACTTACCATAAAACGGCCCCACGTACACCGCTTTATCATCCATCGGCGTCCGTGTAAAACTTACATACGGCACCTCATCTCCCATCGATACCCGCACGTACGACACGGTTTTATCATCGCGCAGCAGTATATTCCACTTCGGCATATACCGTTTGATCATCTCCGACTCTAGAAACAGTGCGTCCATCTCGGTATCCACCACAATCCAATCCGTATCAGCAATCTCCCGCACTAACGCTTCGGTCTTCACATCCTTATGCGACTTCTGAAAATACTGCCGCACCCGGTTTTTCAGCACCGCCGCCTTCCCCACGTAAATAATCTCCCCCGCCGCATTTTTATGGAAATAAACCCCCGGGTCCACCGGGAGCTTATTTAGTTTTTGTTTCAATGCCTCGTTCATTCCTCAATTATAACATCATTTTCGGATTCGGGCAAGTTGTACATACTTGAGAAAATCTCTTGCAGCAAATTCGAAAAATCTGTATACTCATTCGGCTCGTTAATATTGAAACTATCCGGATATTTGAACGTCAAGTCGATAATCGTAGTCATGCCGGCGCTTAGGCTATCGGATTCTAGGTAAAGCCGAGTGAAATTATTGTCTTCATCAACCTCGGCGTAAATAGCCGGAAAACCATCGACCACCGCCTCTACATCAGCAGCAGCTACGCTGGCATTGTTTGTCCACCCGAGACAATCATAGATATCTGCCGACAACTTGGCATTATCGATAGCGTTAACAAAGTTTGCAAAATTCTCACTATCTATACTCACTGCATAGATAGGGTCATTCTTTTGTGCCAAAGTTATATTTTCAGAGGAAGAGGTAACAAATGGATAGTTGCTATATAAATCAGCGGCGCTGCTGCTAGTAGTATCGATATCTGCCACGAGATTCGTAATGCAACTTACCGGACTATTTTTCAAATCGGCGCCAGGCGACAAAGTGTCAAAATCACTAGCGGAGATTCTCAACCACTCGCCATCGACCGTATCCACTACGCCCAAAATCATCGATAGTGATTCCATTAAGTCACTATCGAGCATCATCTCTGCGCCACCCATGGTTACTTCTACGTCGGCCGGAGTACAGCCATCCTCATCGTCGCAATTCTCAACCGGCGCGATACCTGGGTTCGGTTCAGCTGGCTCCATTGTCTCGGCCACACAGTCAGCCTCATCGCCATCAGCCATACAATCTACCACTTCCGGCTGCTCCAAGGGCTGTTCTAGCGGTTGCGGGCTACTCAAAATCTCCAGCAATCCAGAGTCCTCTAGTGCGTTTGTTACTCCATCAAGTTTTAGATACAAATCACCGTTTTCGGCATAAACCTCATCAAATTCAAACGAGATATTCTCTTTGTCCTTAACAGAAAGCGTCACTACCGCCGACGAAGTATTTACCAAAGAACTACGTTTGATGTCAGAATCAAGATCGATCCGAATCATCTCCACCGGCGAATTGTCATCATTGGAGCGCATCTCGATGCTGCCCTCTACTGCGACATTAGTCGGCGCTTCGCCACTCATG
This sequence comes from Candidatus Saccharimonadota bacterium, assembly GCA_017510075.1. Taxonomy (GTDB): domain Bacteria; phylum Patescibacteriota; class Saccharimonadia; order Saccharimonadales; family Saccharimonadaceae; genus Nanosyncoccus. The sequence goes on from JAFWNY010000015.1 coordinate 9,031, forward strand.
ATTTTGTTCATCGCGGCTGACACTGCATCTGTCTTTGGCATATTGAGTAATATTATGGCGGCGGCAATACCACCACAAATCAACAGGGCGGCACAGGTTACCAAGCCGACAATTAATCCGGTCTTTTTCTTCGGCTTATCCACAAAAACCGGTTCCTGTTCCATCGGGCGCCCCGTCGGATCGAGCGACTCCACTACAGTATTCATGTTATTGGTATTGGCAGCGGGGGCTGCTGGCCCAGCGCTTATTGACTGCGCATTTTGTGCTACGGGTCGTCGCAGTGGCCGCACTGTCCGCATTGAGGGTTGCCCCATCGGCTGCGCCGCTTGCGTCGGCTCCGCCGGATTTGCGTCCAACGGACTTTGATTTAAAGGGTTTGGCGTCCCTATTGGGTTTTCGTTCATTCAAAACTCCTTCACTTTTGGTTAACTCTTACGACTATTTTAGCATAACTTTTTTAAAAATGGTATATAATAATTATATGGATAATTATACAATTAGTGATATTAAAGCAAGACAAGTTTTAGATTCTCGTGGCAACCCCACGGTCGAAGCCGAGGTTTATCTCGAAAACGGTGGTTTTGGGCGCGCCATTGTGCCTTCCGGTGCCTCCACCGGCGCTGGTGAAGCCTTGGAGCTCCGCGATGGCGACAAAGAGCGCTACGGCGGCAAAGGTGTTTTGAAAGCCGTCTGGAATGTTAATTCCAAAATCCGCGATATCTTAGTCGGTAACTCTTCGGATCTACGCTACGTCGACCAAATCATGTGCGATCTTGATGGTACCGAGAATAAATCCAGCCTCGGCGCCAATGCTATTCTCGCCGTTTCCCTCGCCACCGCCAAGGCCAACGCTCGCGCCCGCAAGATGCCATTTTATCAATACGTCGCTGAGCTTGCCGGCACCACTAATGAAATGTCCATCCCGATGCCCATGATGAATGTCATGAACGGCGGCGAGCATGCCTCCTGGGCGACCGACTTCCAAGAATACATGATTATCCCGACCGGCGCTGGCAACATCGCCGATGCTGTTCGTATGGGCGCCGAGGTTTTTCATGCCTTGAAGGATGTCTTGGAAGAGCGCGACTACCCCACCACTGTTGGCGACGAAGGTGGCTATGCTCCGCGCGTTCGTGATGGCAACAACGAGCCACTCGAATGCATCAAGTATGCCGTCGATAAAACTGACTACCAATTCGGCAAAGATATCTGCATCGCCATGGACATCGCCGCCTCGGAATTTTACGATAAGGATCATTATGTCTTGAAAACCAACGGCGACTGGAAGTCTGCCGACGACCTCATTAACTGGTACACTTGGATTATCGACAACTACCCCGTAGTTTCTATCGAAGACGGCCTCGCCGAGGATGATTGGACCAACTGGCAAATCATGACCGAGCGTCTGGGTGATCGCATTCAGCTGGTCGGCGACGACCTCTTTGTCACTAATGTCAAATTGCTAGAGCGCGGCATCACCGAGAAATGCGCCAATGCGATTTTGATCAAGCCCAACCAAATCGGCACCCTCTCCGAGACTATCGACGCCGTCATGCTTGCCAAGCGTGCCGGCTACCGCACTGTCATGTCGCATCGTTCCGGCGAAACCGAAGATGTCAGTATCGCTCACCTCGCCGTCGGTCTTGGCACCGGCCAGATTAAGACCGGTTCCCTCTCCCGCTCCGAGCGCATCGCCAAGTATAATGAATTAATCCGTATCGCCGACACCAACTCCCGCCTCGGTCTCACCCACCCATTCTAAATCGCTTGCATTTTTAAGGTGCTTGTGCTACAATAATATCAAAGGATAAGCCCTAGTAACTTATCCGAGTTGAGCGAATTGATTACCATTCTATCCGAATGGTAATCTCTTTTCTAAATAGTCGCACTACGAGCGCAAAAACAAATCGTCTTCTCATCCCGTAATATCCTTTCCATTTTTAACTTATCAAAAACGGGGGCTACCGACCTAACCATAACTAGAATAGATTATATAAAGCCCCCTCGCAGTGCAAAAAACGCGCGCGAGCGCCCACGCCCAGGCTCTATACTAGAAAAAATTAAACTCCGCCAACCCGCCCCCTACGGTAGCATACCTAAAAATAAAAATCAACCCCCTACGACGTTATCTCTGTTAATTTTGCACCTCTACAATCAACCAGGCCACAAAATCTCCATTTTGCCCATTCCGAAATTGCCTATTTTCTGAACTATTTTGCGCAAAAACTATTAGCAGAACAAGTCCAGCTAAAAAAATGAAATGGTTTTTGAATTGTCGTTATTTCATCGTACTCGCCTCGCGGAACCCGTCGTAGAAGTTCTCTGATACTTTCGGATGCCCGATCTTGTTCGCGGCCTTTACTACATCGGCTATATTATCCGTAATCTTAAAAATTCCCGTATCATTCGCCGAGATCAGCCCCAGCGCAATCATTTTGCCAATCATTTTGTCGAAACCTTTCCAATAGTCTTCGCCAATCAGGAACACCGGCATCTTTGGCATCTTGGACTCTTGCATCAGGCACAAAATCTCCGATAGCTCGTCCATCGTCCCAAACCCACCCGGGAAGAACACAAACACCTTCGCCGCCATCGCGAGCGACACTTTCCGCGCAAAGAAATACTCAAAAGTCAAACAATCCGTCAAGTATGGGTTCGGAAATTGTTCGTGTGCCAGGGTGATATTTAGCCCAATTGTCCTTCCGCCAATTTCATATGCCCCATGCGAGGCCGCCTCCATAATCCCGGGCCCTCCGCCAGTCACCACCGCATGACCATTTTCCGCCAGCAACCGCCCCAGTTTGTAAGCCATTTTGCAATATTTATTATCTTGCGGCAACCGCGCCGAGCCAAATATCGTCACCCCCTGCGGGAACGACCGCACAATTTGCAGTCCTTGCCCGAGATCCTTCGCATAAGCATTCGCCCGCTCCAAGTCGGCAATTGACAACTTCCGTAATAGTTCCTCTTCTGTTTTTAACATAACTCCTCCTAGATAATTACAATTTCTGTATCGGCATCGGGTGTAAAGGCTCGTCGCCAGTCAAAATTCCCCGATTGGCCCCGAGCTTCCCCACTACCGCTGTCGAATTCGCCGAGGCAAAAATCAACGACTGCCGGAACGACTTCCCCTTAGCAATGCAGGCCAAGAAACCCGAACCAAACGCATCGCCCGCCCCCGTCGCATCCTTCACTCGCATGTCTTCGTAAATCCCAAATCGATATATCTCCGAACCATTTCCCGCAATACCCCCCATCGCCCCATCGGTAATAATCACCGTCGGCACGTAACCACTCAGATGATAAAGTAGCTCCGTCAATGTCACTCCAGGCACGATCCGTGCCGCCTCCGACTTATTGACATTTAATATATCAACATATTTAAGCAACTTTGTCAAACACCCAGCATCTTCTAGTTCTCGTATCCCAGGGTTAAGCATCACTTTCGCCCCCAGCGCCCGCGCTTTCTTCAAAAACCGCTCCAGCGTTTCAAAATCTCCGCGCAAAGTCGTCACATACAGCCAATCCGGCTGGATCAAATCCAAATCACTCTCGTCAAAATTTCCAAACTGTTCGCTCGCCCCCCGACAAGTCAAAATCGTCCGCTCCCCCGATTTGGAATCCAGCAAAATCACCGAAGCCCCCGTCCCCCGCCGCTCCAAGAAATTTACATAACTGCTATCCACCCCCTCACGCTCCAACTTTTGCACTACTGCCATCCCTGCCGGATCTCGTGCCACATTCCCAAGAAATATCGCCTCGTGCCCATGCCGCGCAAAAGTAATCGCCGAGTTTACGCCCCCTCCCCCTACCTCGTACGAAATCCGGTCAATATCCACCTTCGAGCCCACCAGCACATTCCCAAAAATCGCCTCCCCGCCGATCGTAGTCGGTGCCAAATCATCGTGATCCACCAAATAAATGTCCTGCAACGCCGAGCCCAGCGAAACTATTCGTGCCATTATATCACCACTCCGTTTTTATCAATCTCTGCCACCAGTTCCTGGAACATCGCCGCTGGATTTTCCGCCTGCGAAATCGCCGCCCCCACATTTATTACGTCAAGGTCAGCATGCGCCAAGGCTCGCACATTGGTCATATTTGCTCCGCCGTCCCAGCCAATTTCCACCTCAGGTTTCATATTGCGAATCAGCGGAATCTTCTCCGTCTGCATCATGTCCGCAGGCGACCCCTGCACTCCCAGCTGCCCCGCAAAAATCAACACATGATCCGCCATATCAATATAGGGCTTCACATTCCCCGGGAAAGTCGGCGGCAGCAGCGCCACCCCCACCTTGATTCCCGCGTCCTTCAGCGCCTGAAACGTCGGCGTCAAATCCTCATTTGCCTCCGCATGTAAAATGCAAAGGTCTGGGTTTAATTTAAGCACTGTGTCAAGATGCTGCGACGGGTTTGCCACCATCAAATGCAAATCCGCCTGCCAATTCTTCGGCCACCACACATTCGTCACGTCCAGCGTCTGCACCGGCGTGAATGCCCCATCCGTCACGTCAATCTGTACCCGCCGCGTAAAAGCATTAATCTTCTCCACTTGTGCGCGGTAATCTTGCTTATTGTCCGTCAAGATTGCCGGTACTATCGATACTGTCCTAATCATAATCTTCCCTTTCGTCTAAACGATTAATGCGCCGCGCTCGGCGTTCCAAACTCGTAAATTCCGTTTTGAGGAAGGCATCGACAATCTCGCGCATCTTGGCCTCATCCACAAAATGTGCCGACAAACACAAAATATTCGCGTCATCGTGTTCGCGCGCCAACTTCGCCGACTCTGGGCTATCGCAATGTGCCGCCCGCACTCCCTTGAACCGATTCGCCTGCATCGTCATCCCGTGCGCCGAATCGCAAATCAAAATCCCCCGTGCCTCACGATTCCCTCGTACCGCCTTCGCCGCCGCAATCGCCGGGTCATTAAAATCATCTCCCTCGTGATAACGGTAAGCCCCCAAATCCACCACCGTGTAATCACCCTTTGCTAAATATTTCAACGCTTCCTGTTTGCGTTCAAATCCGCGATAATCTGCCCCGACAAATACTTGCATCATTTATCCTTTCCAAAATCCACCGTTAATTCTACCAAGCGGTTCGAATACCCCCACTCATTATCGTACCATGCTACCACTTTAATCATATTGCCACCTACCACATCTATGAGTGGCAAATCCACAATGCACGAATGTGGGTCACCGATGAAATCAGACGACACCAGCTCCTCCTCGGTCACCCCGATAATCCCCTCGTAGTAGGGCTCCTTGGCGGCTTTCTTAAATACCTCGGCCAGCTCTTCTTTCGTGGTCTCGCGTTTCAAAATCGCTGTAATATCTGACAAGGACACCACCGGTGTCGGCACCCGCACCGACAAGCCGTTAAATTTCCCCTGCAAGCTCGGAATTGTCAATGCCGCCGCCTTGCTTGCCCCCGTCGTTGTTGGTACAATATTCTCGGCTGCGCTTCGTGCTTCGCGTAAATCTTTTGCTGGCGCATCCAGGATCCTCTGCGACCCCGTATAGGAGTGCACCGTAGTCATCATCGCTTTCTCAATCCCAAATTCATCCTCCAGCACTTTCATAATCGGCGCAATACAGTTCGTCGTACAAGACGCATTCGAAATAATCTCGTCGTCCGCCTCTACGACCTCCTCGTTTACGCCTAGTACCACTGTCTTCGCCCCCTCGCCCTTCGCTGGCGCCGAAATCACTACTTTCTTCGCCCCCGCCTTGATGTGTGCCCTAGCATCTTCCGGTTTCGTGAAAAACCCGGTCGACTCTATCACCACATCCACACCGAGGTCCGCCCATGGCAATTTCGCCGGATCCTTCTCTGCATATACCGGAATCTCGCGCGAATTAATAATGATTGAATTCTCCCCCGCCGACACCTTCTTGTCATACGTCCCGTACGATGAGTCGTGCTTCAAAAGATGCGCTAAAGTCTTCGCATCCGTGATGTCATTTATCGCTACGACTTGCGCATCGCGCCGTTCCAGCAATATCTTAAGCGCATTCCGGCCAATCCTGCCAAAACCGTTAATTGCTACTTTTACCATTTTACCTCCTAATTCTACTTATGCTAAGTATAACACATAGTTTATAAAAAATAAAGAACCTATTTTGTAAGCATTTGACAAACCCAGTTAATTTTTACAACTTTTCCTCATACGAGACAACACTTATTTGTCGAGTATTGAGTGAAACGTTGTAAAAATTAACATGGTGTGCAGTCAACCGCGCACAAAATAGGTTCTTTATTTTTAAAATCCAAAGCGCTATCTTGCAAAATGAGCAAATGCTCTGTTAGCTTCCGCCATCCGGTGGCAATCTTCCTTCTTCTTGAAGGCCGCTCCTTGCTCATTGTAGGCATCTACAATTTCAGCCTCAAGCCGCTTCGCATAAGGCATGCCCTTGCGTGCCCGTGCCGACTGCACTAGCCATGAGAAGGCGAAGTGAAGCTGACGGTGCCCCGCAATCGGGAACGGAATCTGGTAGTTTGCCCCACCCACACGACGAGATTTCACCTCAAAATCTGGCGACACATTGGCGATGGCTTTTTCAAGCACCTCTACTGGGTTCTCCGAGTCCAATTTCTTCGCAGCACCCTCAATCGCAGCATAAACTGCCCGCTCGGCCACCTGCTTCTTACCATCGAGCATCGATTTATTAATCAAACGCTGCACCAACATGGACTGGTACTTGCGGTCTGGACTGACCTTGCGCTCTAAGGATTTAGTAGTTTTCCTAGGCATAATTACTTATCCTCCTTCTTCGCCCCATATTTCGAGCGACCTTGCTTGCGACCCTGCACACCTTGCAAATCAAGCGTACCGCGCACAATATGATAACGCACACCAGGAAGATCTGGCACACGGCCACCGCGCACTAGCACTACGGCGTGCTCCTGCAAATTGTGACCTTCGCCCCCGATGTAGGCCCAAACTTCCTGACCATTGGTCAGGCGCACACGTGCAACCTTCCGCATCGCGGAGTTTGGTTTCTTTGGGGTCTTGGTAGTTACCTTAATACATACACCACGCTTTAGAGGCGCAGCTTTCTCATAACGCTTGGTCTTCAAAGTATTCACAATGGAACCGAGCGCTGGAGATTTTGATTTTTTCGCAGACTTCTTGCGAGGTTTGCGAATCAACTGATTGATAGTTGGCATTCAAATTTCCTTATATTATATTAACATATTATATATAGTGACTTTTCCTACGCTATATCTAGCGTTTCAGGCCTTGAAAACTGCCTCAAAACCCCACATCTAGCGTACGCCACTTTGCCAGTTTGTTCACAGCAATCACAAACCAGCTGAAACTCTTTCAATCATTATATCACACTTATCCTCAAAAGTCCATAAAAATGCACTAACTCACTACATCGTGTACACTTTTTATTTGTAAAATAGTTATTCCAATTGTAGCACAATATTCGGCTGGAGTGAGATAATTTAGGGCTTGATGTGGGCGATAAAAATGCCAGTCATTTAGCCACTTATTTG
>JAFWNY010000016.1 GCA_017510075.1 Candidatus Saccharimonadota bacterium
CCAGCATTCATCCTGAGCCGGGATCAAACTCTCCATTAAAGTGTTAAAGTTTGAAAACTCAACATAAATTTTAAACTGACGATGATTAATTGCACAACTAAATTGTTAAACTATTTTCAAAGACTCTTAAAATATTTACTCGCAGCTTTGAACTGTTATTATCTTATCGCAATTTTTTCTAAAAGTCAAGAGTTTTTTGAGACTTTTTTGGACTTTTTGTGAGATTCTGGCCAGAATAGCCAAACGGCTGCCGCTACGCCTGATAATAGGATTGGGCCGGACCACCAGAAGAACTCAGCCGACTCCTGATTCCCCATCTTGCCAGTCTCTGGGGCCTTGACCGAAACAGACTTAGCCAAACTGTAAGTAGTGTCACTATTGCTATTTTGGTCGTCTTCTGCAGCGCTTTGCGTGATTGTAGAAGAACTGCCTGCGTCTGATACTGTTGATGCATCCGCGACATTGTCCGATGTTTGATCTCGAGAAGTGTCTACATCGTCGCTTGGCGTTGTGGTGGTGGCGCCATCAGTAGAGTTATTAGTGTTGGTTTCGCTTGCATCATCTGCATTCGTCACAGCTGTATCGTCTGAGGTGCCAGATGACGTAATTTGGATGGAGTCGGACGATACGGTGATCATTCTGGGGATAGCAGCGAGGTCTGGTGCTTCATAGTCAATGTAATCTATATCAGCGGGGTCCATTGGGATATAAGTAAACCATTTGATGTCGCTACTATAAACGAGCCTACATTCCATGCCCTCTTGGTAATCTGGAGATTCAATGCAAGATGAATATCTAGCGGCGCCAGACATATTGCCCCGCTCCGAGTCCATGTAAAAATGCAGTTCGCCCATAGGCACGTTGGAAATATCGTCGTTAGCTAGGTAAGAAATCTCTTGAGCCTCTGGAAACCATCCAGATGGCTGATTTGTTTCGTTCTCTGCTAATACGACATGTAGCCCTGGGGTCTCTACGCCGTTTCTGGCGTTTGCTACGTAAGAGCTATAATAAGTCGGCTGCTGCAGTGTGTTGAGGAGACTTTCGTCGACCCAGAACATCTCTAGCTCTGTGAGATTATAGTGTTTGGCTGTCCAGGTTTCGTACTCAATGTCTTCGCCAAAATAGATTGCCCTGAAGGTTCCCTGCGACGGATTGATGGACGTAACGGCGAACCTTAAACTTTCAAGCTCTACTGCGCCGCCAGCCCTGTTGCCCAGCCCGCGATAGGCCATGCTGATGCCTTCACGACATTCCCACCCATCGCCGCAGAATCTGGTCTTGGTGTCGTCAATGATCGGTTTTGCGGCCAAAAGTTCGGCGACAGTCCAATAATTTTTGTCAACACTCGCCTCATCTGCAAATACCGCTGGCTGGCATAAGTTAAGACTGCCTAAAGTTGCCATTAAAGTTGATATTAATAGGGGGATTTTTTTACCCATAAAACTCCTTTCAACCGCGCACTTGGCTAAGCAGGCGCGCGATTTTTATTAATTTTGATGGAGTATAGGCACATTCCGTTCGAAAAATCAACCCCCCACGACGAGATTCTCAAGTATAACCACTTTCACCCCTGGAAAAAATCGGTTAATGGTATTGCTTTATCTCAAAATGGAGAGTTGATTTTTTGGAAAAATGCGGATTTTGAGCCTTGACGCTATTGCTTAACTTCGTCGTCTTCAGGCAAAACGATGCCGAGTGAAGCCACAGAATCGCCGTCACTCATCTTCATAATGCGGACGCCCTGGGTAGCGCGACCGAGGGTCGGGATTTCTTTGACTGCGACACGGATGGCCTGGCCTTTAGTAGACATCATGATGACCTCTTTGGCTAATGGATCTAGCGTATGGACAGCGACGAGTGGGCCGGTCTTGTCGGTGACAGCGGCGACTTTGATGCCGACGCCGCCACGCTTGTGCGGTGGGAAGTTGGAAACTAGGGTGGCCTTACCGTAGCCATTAGCGGAGACGGCGAGGAGTTTCTGGTTCTTATCGGTGATAACATCCATGCCAACGATCTCGTCCTTGGGGCGAAGGCGCATACCACGTACACCCATAGCGGAGCGACCCATGGCGCGGACTTCCTTCTCGTTAAATCGAGTAGCCTGACCGGCCGAGGTACTAATGACAATATCGTTCTCACCGGTAGTCTCTTTGACCCACTTGAGCTCATCGCCGCTGTCGAGCTTGATGGCGATGAGACCGTTGCTACGGACATTGAAGAAATCTTTGATGGCGGATTTCTTGATAGTCCCCTTCTTGGTGGCCATAAAGAGGTAGCCGTTTTCGCCAGCATCGCCCTGTTTGATGATGGCAGTAATCTTCTCCTCGGGGTGCATATTGAGCATATTAACGGCGGCGGTACCCTTGGCGGCCAGAGAGGCTTGCGGGACTTCGTAGGCCTTCATGCGGAAGAGGCGCCCTTGGTTGGTGAAGAATAGGAGATAATCGTGAGAATTGGCGGTCATAATCTGAGCGATGACATCTTCTTCCTTGGTGGTCATGCCTTTCTTGCCTTTACCACCTCTGTTCTGCTTGCGGAAATCGGCCTGCGGGACGCGCTTCATGTAATTCTCAGAGGTGAGCAAAATGACACTCTCCTCTTCGGGGATGAGCTCTTCTTCGGAGAATTTGCCCACTTCGTGATTAATAATCTTACTGCGGCGCTCGTCACCGTATTTGTCTTTGAGGGCGAGGAGCTCTTCCTTGATGACACGGAGAATTTCGTTCTCATCGGCGAGGATGGCTTCGAGTTTCTTGATGAGTTCGTGGAGCTGCTTCAATTCTTCTTCGATCTTATCGCGCTCTAGACCCTGGAGACGGCGAAGCTGCATCTGCAAGATAGCGTTGGCCTGAATTTCGGAGAGGCCGAATCTTGACATAAGCTGCTTGTCGGCATCGTCGTAAGAGGAGCGGATGACCTTGATGACCTCGTCGATATTGTCGAGGGCGATTTTTAACCCCTCAAGGATATGGGCGCGCTCTTTCGCTTTCCTCAGTTCAAACTCGGTACGGCGACGCACGACCTTTTGGCGGTGCTTGATAAACTCGCCCAATATTTCCTTGAGCCCCAGAATGCGCGGCTGAACGCCATCAACGAGCGCCAGCATGTTGTAGTGAAAAGTAGTCTGAAGACCGGTCATTTTGTAGAGTTGATTCAAGATCTTCTTCGGGAAGGCGTCTTTTTTAAGCTCCACCACAATGCGGATTTTGCCCCTGGCGGATTCGTCGCGGGCATCGGCGATGTGGTCTAGCTTCTTGTTCATGACTAATTCGCGGACTTTCTCGATAAAGCCCTCTTTGCTCATGCCGTAGGGGACCTCAGTGACAACGATGTTATAGCGGCCGCTCTTGCGCTCTTCGATATTAGTGACAGCACGGATAGTAACGGAACCCTTACCGGTGGCGTAGGCCTGTTTCATGGGAGTGCCGCCGTAAACTTCGGCGCCGGTCGGGAAATCGGGGCCTTTGACGTGCTTCATGAGCTCATCGAGGGTGATATCAGGGTTATCAATCTGAGCGACGGTGGCGTCAACTAACTCACTGAGGTTGTGTGGGGGGATATTGGTGGCCATACCGACAGCGATACCCATCTGACCGTTTAAGAGGATGTTCGGGAGAGCAGCAGGGAGGACAACGGGCTCTTGCTCGGTGCCATCGAAGTTATCACGAAAATCGACGGTGTCCTTCTCGATATCGGTGAGAAGCTCGGCGCCGACTTTGTCCATGCGAGCCTCGGTATAACGGTAGGCGGCTGGTTCATCGCCATCCATAGAGCCAAAGTTACCTTGGCCTTCGATCAGGGTGTAGCGCATCTTCCAGGGCTGAGCGAGGTTAACCATCGCCATATAGATAGAAGAGTCGCCGTGCGGGTGATATTTACCCATGACGTCACCGACGATACGGGCGGATTTCACGGTGGCATGGGGAGCTTTCCAGCCGTTTTTGTTCATGGTATAGAGAATACGGCGGTTAACTGGTTTCAAACCGTCGCGGACATCGGGGAGGGCGCGGTCAATAATGACTGACATGGAATATTTAAGGAAGTATTCTTCCATGGTGCTTTCGACGCCACGGCGCTCAACACCATCAATGAGGGAACCCTCGGAAGCATCCCCTTCGGACACGCTCAAGGGCGCTCGCCCAAGCTTACGGTCCTCAGGAGATGCTCCGCTCGGGTTCTTATCTTGATTATCATTTATCTTATCTTCCATAGTTTCTCCTTAGAAATCCAAATCATCTAGATCCACGCTGGCGGCGCCGGCTTGGATGAAGTTTTTACGGAGGTCGACCTGGTCTCCCATTAGTTTTGTAAATACGGCATCGGCCTTCTCGGCGTCATCAATGTGGACTTGGACGAGGATACGATTCTCGGGGTCCATGGTGGTCTCCCAGAGCTGCTTGGCGTCCATTTCACCGAGACCCTTGAAGCGCTGCTGGGCGGTGTAGCCGGCTTGTTTGAAACGTTCCTGAGATTCGTCAATCTTGGTGCCATTCTGACGCTTTTCGTCAATTTTTTCGGTGAGCTTGGCCTCGAGGGCGGCTTCGTCGTAGAGGTAGTCGATCTTACGAGTGTTACCGGTGCCCTTAATGAGGCCGAATAGAGGTGGCTTGGCCAGATAGACGTGGCCTTCCTCAATAACCTGGGGCATATAGCGGAAGAAGAAAGTCATGAGGAGGGTGGCGATGTGAAGACCATCGACGTCAGCATCGGTCATGAAGATAATCTTGTCATAGCGAAGGCCATTGATGTCGAATTGCTCGCCGATACCGACACCGAGGCCCTTGATAAGAGAGACGAGCTCTTGGTTGGCCAGCATCTTGTCGAGGCGGGCTCGCTCGGTGTTTAAGACCTTACCTCTCAGGGGTAGGATGGCTTGGATTTGAGGGTTGCGACCCTCCTTGGCGGAACCGGCAGCGGAGTTACCCTCGACAATAAAGAGCTCGCAATCTTCCCTGTTTCTTGAGGAACAGTCGGCGAGCTTGGACGGGAGATTTAGCCCTTCAAAGGCGCCCTTCCTGATGACGTTGTCGCGTGCTGCTCTGGCAGCCTTACGTGCGCGAGCGGCCAGGGCGGCTTTACCGACGATTTTCTTAGCAATGGAGGGGTTCTCTTCGAGATAGTAGCCGAAATACTCGGTCATAACCTTGTCGACGTAGCCACGGACCTCGGGGTTGCCAAGCTTATTCTTGGTCTGACCTTCGAACTGGGGATCAGGGAGCTTAACTAGGATAACCGCAGTGAGCCCCTCCTTGATGTCGTCGCCGGTAAGGTTGTCTTCCTTCTCCTTGAGGAGGCCGTTCTTGCGGGCGTAATCGTTGACGGTGCGGGTGAGGCCAGTACGGAAGCCAACTACGTGCATACCGCCATCAGGGGTGAGGACGTTGTTAGCAAAGGGCTTAAGGGTCTCGGCGAAGCTGTCGTTATACTGGAGGGCGATCTCGACCATGACATCATTGACTTGCTTCTCAACATAGAAAATATCGTCAGAGAGGAGCTCCTTGCCGTTATTGAGACGCTTGACGTAGCTCTTGATGCCGCCCTCGAAGTAGAAGGATTCCTTGGCGCCGGTACGCTCATCTTTGACAGTAATAAGGATGCCTTTAGTAAGGTAGGCTTGGTGGCGGGCGTAATTAGCCACCCAGTTGTAGTCGAAAGTAGTGGTCTCCTTGAAAATAGAGGGGTCTGGGTAAAAGGTAATAGAGGTACCAGATGTGCGCGGACTACCCTTGGTGACTTGTAGTTCCATGGTAGGTTTACCGACGTCGAATTCGATGTGGTGGGTCTTGCCTTCTCGGTAAACCTCAGCGGTCATATGGGTGGAAAGAGCGTTCACTACAGAGGAGCCGACCCCGTGAAGGCCGGAAGATACCTTATAACCACCGTCGCCGAATTTACCACCTGCGTGTAGCACCGTGAGGACGGTCTCAAGGGTGGATTTCTTGGTTTTGGGGTGGATGTCAACAGGGATACCGCGACCGTTATCATCCACTCGGACGCCGCCGTCTTCTAGGATGGTGATTTCAATTTTGTTAGCGTAGCCAGCGATGGCTTCGTCGATAGAGTTATCGGCGATCTCCTTGATTAGGTGGTGCAAACCATCGTAACCGGTGGAACCGATATACATACCTGGGCGAAGCCTGACTGGCTCCAAACCTTCCAAAACGCGAATTTCAGATGAATCATAGGCTTCTTTCTCAGCCATTTTAATACCTCTTCTTAAATATACTTCCCTATTATACACCTTAAAACGCAAAAAATCAAGCTATTTTGGGCGTTTATTCAGCCAACCGGAGAGGAAGCCATCTTCGGGCTCAGAATCGCTCCTAGGTGCCTCTACGGGCGTCTCAGGGCTAATTTCTGGTGCCGGTGCATCTTGCTGTTTGGTTTTTTCGGCAACAGACCAGCGAGATTCGATCTCCTTCTCGACTTCAGAACGAGTTTTAGCATATTTGGTGGCGGAGTAAATCTTGAGGGTCTCCATGAGATCGTCGTTGGGTTCACCCATCGGCGGCGGCAGGTTTATAGTGAAAGGCGCAGACGGCATATCAAACATCATAACCTTGGTGACAGCGGCGAAATTTGGTGTCTTGGTGAGATCTTCGGCGGTAAAGGTGGGGGCGAAGGCTTTAACCATCAACTCGGCGTCTGTGATACCAATACGACCACAAACGATAGTGCCGACGTTGCCAAGGAGAGCTTCGCGGATTTTCTCGGTGAGCTGGGTCATGAACTGGTTGGCGACGATGAGATTGAGGTGGTATTTTCTGGCTTCTGAGAGGATAGATTCGAAGGAGTCGGTGGCGAAGTTCTGGAACTCGTCCACGTAGAGGCAGAAGTCTTGGCGCTGGTCCTCAGGGATATCCTGCCTTGACATCGCTGCTTGCTGGAATTTCATGACAAAGATCATACCGAGGAGATTAGCATTAATATCGCCGAGGCGGCCCTTAGAGAGGTTGACCAGGAAGATTTTTCTATTGTCCATAATTTCACGGATGTTGAAGCCGGATTTAACTTGGCCGAGGGTGTTTCGCATGATAGTGTTAGCAATGAAGGGGCCCCATTTACTAGAGAACCAAGTGATGACTTCGCCGGCGTCGTTGCTCTTCTGGGAAGCTGGGAATTCTTTAGTCCAGTAGTCATAGACGGCTTTGTCGGTGACGTATTTCAGCTTTTGTTTGACGAATTCGGGGTCGGTGAAACACTGGGGGATATCGATGAAGGTGGCGCCAGCGGGGTCGGACATGAGAAGAAGGGCGGCGTTCCTAAACATATGCTGGCCACGAGGACCAAAGAAGCCTTGATTCTGGGGATCAAACAGAGATTGAAGCATGCTGATGCCTTCTTGGACAATGAAATCTTTCTGGTCTTCGTTGGCGAACTCAAACATATTCATGCCGACGGGATGTTCGATGTCAGCAGGATCGAAATAGATGACGTCATCAATGCGCTCTTCGGGAACGCGCTTCAAGAGCGCCTCGACGGCATCGCCATGGGGGTCAATAAAGGCAAAGCCGCGCCCGTCGCACATATCCTGAAAAGCGAGATTCTCGAGAAAGACGGACTTACCCATACCTGTTTGCCCAATGACATACATGTGGCGGCGACGATCCTTCTCTTGAAGATAGATAGGCTTTTTATTACCCCTATACTCATTGGTGCCGAGAAATAGGCCTTCGGTGGCGAGCTTGGCTGGGCCGTCAACCTGCTTGACGAGCTGGCGCTCGACGTTGGAGCTAGGAATGGCACTCTGTTCTGGAAGGTGAAAGATAGAAGCCATTTCTATACTATTTAGGATATTGGAGCGAACCTTTAGCGGGAAAAATCTAAAAGCATAATCTACTGTAAGTTTCTTAGGATCTTTCATGGTATTAACCTTAAAACCATTAAGCTCTGGGGAGTTAAATTGGGAAAAACTGCTGACCACCCCGCCAACGATCGCCTCAGAGCGAGGCTTGGACGAAGAGCTGGCAATAATACGAATTAGAGTTTCGAATGCTGGATAGCGTATTTTATTAGTGATGGCAGTGACTTCTTCTTGCTTAACACTAGTAATAGTGGATTCCGTTTCTGTTTTTTCATGTTCGCTAGGGACCTCCCAGGGGGCGCGTATGATATCGATAGCAAATTGCCCGATGCCAGCGCCAACGGTCTTTTTCTTTTTGCCTTTTTGGATCTCCTCAATGTGGGATTTGGCCTGTTCTGCCCATTTTTTTTGTGCAGGACGGAATAATATTTGTACAGCAGCACCTTCATTTTTACTCACGGTGGAAAGCGCATTGAGGAGCGCCATCTGTGCATCTCTCTTAGTATCTTCGTAAGTGGCAATAGGTAGATAATATTCTTTGTTCAGAGTCAGTTCCGCTCCTGCAACGGAATTAACCCCGCCGCCACCTTCAAAAATATTATCTTCACGTTTTTCCTCGAGGCGGGCCGTGGGGTAGGCAGATTGGATTGCTTGCTTAACGGTTTCTGTAAGTACGGCTGGAACAATGGCGTAGTACTTGATGAGATTGTTGCTAGCGATAATCTCGAAAGAAAAGTGACGCTGGCCGTATAGTTTAGTTTTGAAGCCTTTAGTGATTGTGGAGGCCAATATGGAATACATGACTCCAGCCTTGGAAATGGCTTCGTTGGCGATGTCGCGTTCATCCCTGCTGCCTGATTCTATATCATCGGTGGTGGGGGGGAGATGAATAAGGAGCGGCACCATCTTGAGGCCTCGCTCATATTTCTTGGCTTTGCGTAACTTGGAGATTCTGGCACTAAAAATTATTACTCCTAATAGCGTCGCCGCAATAACGATAATAGCAATAACTAACCAAACATTCATAGGCTGTGCCTCCCGTTGGCTGGCTTGGTGTTGTAATTTTTACTAAAACAGATTAAATTGCTCATGCTGCCAATTTCCTACCGTATGAACTATCTATATTTATTTCCATCATTTCTCGGGCTGATTCATAAAAGGTGGCGGCGTCGCCGGTTTTCTCAAAATCATTAATGACGGCATCCATCTTTGCGATGCCGGATGCGTTGAGATGTTCTTCGGTTTTAATCTCGGCAACATCGGTAGAAAGAGCTTGATTGTCGATGCTAGAATATGTGCTAGGCATATGAGTCTTATCTTCGGCTGAGCGCTGCGATGGCGTGCTCAGATCTGTGACGAGCCCTAGTTCCCCTCTGGATGGTACTGAATTCAAGGTCTGGAGGCTTTCTTTGGCAGAGGCCATCGCCTTGTTGCCAACATTCCGCGAGTTGCGATCAGGCACTGCGCCCCAGGAAGCGACACTATTGTCGAGATCTAGATTGTTCTCGGGTTCAAAATTATTTATTTCGGTGGATTGAGTACCGGCGCCCTCAGTGAAAAAGTCCTGTTCTTGTTTTTCTCTAGTATGACCATAGTCCATATGTTTATTTTACCATATTATATGCGTTTTGCGACTAAAAATTCGGCCAAAAATAAAAATGCGGCAATTAGCCCAATAGTCCAAAGATTGATCACGCTAAACGATCTTGCCATCAAAATCATGATGGGACCAAAAGCCAGGACGGCCGCATGGAGATAATCTTTGCCGCGGAATTCGCTTCTCTTGAAAGCGAGCTTGACGAAGCTCTGCATAATAAAAGCCATCACGCTAAAGGTGACGACGTAAATTGTTGTAAAAAATAATAAAACACCTAATGGCCCAATTTCTGTAGGAGAAGTAAGATTCAGCATCATAATTAAAGCTGCGAGTCCGATGATGCCGATGATCAATATAATGCGGTTACGCTTCATACTCACATTATACCACAAAAACATGATTAGAAACCCCCAAGTTTGTCGCTTTTATAGCAAGCATTGCTGCTCTATACAGGGAGGGGCGGAGGGGTTATCCGGTACTTAAATCACAACTATTGACCGCAACCCTTTCCGCTTCCCTTTTGACCGCTTCACTATTAGAGTGAAGCATTGTCCTTATTAGTCTTTTTCTTCCGCTCTGGTTTATGGTTTGTCTAATGTGCTAACGAAAGATTTGCTAATGCGCTCTACGCCGCTTGGCTTGGGCTTTGTGACCACTTCTTCTCTTTTCAACCTTTCGATCTCAAGAGCTCTATTTGCCCTTGCCCTTTAGCGGAGCTTTAGGTAATTCCTAAGTTGTAATTTATGGCTAGAAATTACCTTTTCGCCCGCCAAAGTTTACGGTTTATTTCTAGCTTTTGGAGGTTTTTTGTTCATTTTTACCTTTTGTTTTTAATGTTTGTTTTAGTCATCTCGACTGTCCTTATATTAGCATAAGTTTTACAAAAATGCAATAGATTTGTTCAATTTTATTGATGTAATTTTTACAACAAATAGCCTAATTCTTCCCTGTTCTATTTTGTTGTTCATTTTGTTGTAAAATTCACAACAATGCCGATATAGCGCAGGCTTAAATTCGTTCACGCTTTGCTTCGTACTCATTTTAAGTTTGCGTTCCGAGGCAAACCGTGATAAAATAAGTGCAGTTGGGGCTGACAAAGCTTAGACGGATTGTTAACAGATTTGATGCGTGCCGATTGAATACCGTAAGTATTAAATAAGTGCTAAAAACACTAAAACCGCGATATTGCATATATGCCGGCTTATGCCTAATTTGATTTTATAGGCTGGTTTCGGCTTGAGGTTCCGTAGGGTCGAAATTATCATACAACGGGAATAAGGTTGTCTAGGTGGCGAGAGATAATCCGAAAATCAGCCATGGCATTCGTTAGTTTTGTTTCTTGCAGCTAATGATTTATGCCAAGATAAAACAAGAGACTATGTACGTAGATTCAAATCCCAGTGACAGTTCGGACCCGGAGGCAGTATCCGGCAGCTCCACCACAAGCTTAAACTTTCTTTGAAAAGAAAGTTTAGCAAAGAAACTTAGCATTAAAAACGAAACAGAAGTGAATTCCGTTTCGTTTTTTGAATATAATTAGGAAATAAATCGGAATTCACTTCCGATTTATTTCCTAATCGAGATTTTTTGCCAAACTTTTCCTCAAGAAAAGTTTCGAGTATAAGAAAAAGACCGGTAACTGCGAGGAAAACCGGTCTTTTTTGTAGAGTGTGGAGTTATTTTGGCTAAATTTTTATTTTTACCTTTTGAATAATTTTTTTATTCAAAAGCTATCTCTATTATAAGCTAGAAAAGTGCTTGTGTCAATATATTTTTCATACTTTTTTTGTTCAATTTTGATGAGTTTTCCACAAGCCAACCCATGTACCTGGGGGGGTGTGGTGCATAATGGAAAAACGGAAGGATCTGTTTTTGGGATAACTGAAAAATAAAATTTTACCCCTGTTGATTTCGTGGGGGGTTGAATTTATTTCTAAGATATGCTAAAAGGGGCGCATGACAAGTAAAATACATTCAGCAATACCCTATGGCTTTGAAGGAAAGCTGGTCGAAGTCGAGGGTGATATGAATAGGGGGTTACCGGCTTTTAATATTGTGGGGATGGCCAATAAAACTATCAGTGAAGCAAAGGAACGGGTGCGCAGCGCAATTGTGAATTCGGAGTTTAGTTTCCCTGATAAGAAAGTGACAATTAATCTGGCGCCGGCAGATTTGCCGAAAGACGGCTCTTATCTGGATCTGCCAATTGCACTATCTGTCTTAGTGCTATCTGGGCAGCTGATAAAGAACGATGTGGCCAGGCGGATGTTTGTGGGAGAGTTGTCTCTGAACGGAGAGATACGGCCGGTTAAGGGCATCATAAACATCGTGGAAACAGCAAAAAAGGCTGGGTATAAAGAAATATACGTACCGTTGAAGAATTTGCCGCAGGCTTCCCTAGTGGGCGGGATTGAGGTTTATGGGGTAGAGACGCTACAGGAGCTATTTCTGGGCCTGAAGCAGCAAATAAGCCTACCGGTGACTAGTGCAGGGCCGGAAGTGCCTGAGAGGGCCCCAAATGAGCCTGTCGGGCCAATTCTGGATCATATACGTGGGCAAAAACTAGCAAAGCGGGCGATGGAGATTGCTATTGCGGGGCATCACAATATCTTGATCTCAGGGCCACCAGGGGCGGGTAAAACGTTGCTCGCGAAGGCGGCGACCAACTTACTGCCCGAATTGACCGCAGATGAGAAGATCGATATCACAAAGATATACTCGATTGCGGGACTGGCAACAGATGAGATAGTAGGGAGGCGGCCGTTTCGGAGTCCGCACCATACGGCTAGCGCGACCTCTGTGATAGGCGGAGCGAGTGGGCCGGGAGAGATTTCGCTGGCGCATAAGGGAGTGCTGTTCTTGGATGAGATACCGGAATATCAAAGGTCGGTGCTAGAGTCGTTGAGACAGCCTCTAGAGGATAAGGTAATCTCGGTTTCGCGAGCAAATCTCAAGACGACTTATCCGGCAGATTTCATGCTGGTGGCGACGATGAACCCCTGCCCTTGTGGCTATCTGGGTGATCCAACACACGAGTGCAAGTGCTCGGAGTTGCAGATTCAAAATTACCGCAAGAAGCTTTCGGGGCCGCTGTTTGACCGGATAGATATGAATATTGACGTAGAGAAGGTAGAAAACAAGGATTTGAGGGTGCCGTTGACGGGAAAAACTGACGAACATGATGTTGTAAAAAATAATATAACAGAGGCAATCGCTCGGCAAAGGGCGCGGTATGGCCGAGATGGCGTGTATAACAGTTCCCTTTCATCGTTTGAGGTCTCTAAGCTACTGAAATTGGAGCCGGCGGCAGAGCAGCTGCTAGCAAACGCTTCAGAAAAATTGAATTTGTCAGCGCGGTCGTATTTTAAAACAATCAAGGTGGCACAGACGATTGCGGATTTGGACGGAGCCGAATTAATCTTGCAAAAACATCTAGCAGAAGCGTTGACTTTTCGGAGGAGATGAGATATAATTGATAACAGGTTAAATCAAGAGAAGAAAGGACTATCATAAAAACTGCATCACGTACTCGGCTTAATTCAGAAATTAGGTATCCGGAGGTACGCGTTATTGGTTCGAATGGAGAGCAGCTAGGTATAATGTCTAGTCGCGATGCCCAGCTTCTTGCGAGGCAACAGGGGGTGGATTTAGTGGAGATTGCCGCTAATGCCAACCCACCGGTCGTGAAGATTATTGACTGGGGTAAATACCAGTATCAGAAGATGAAAGAAGAGGCCAAGAATCGGAAGAAGGCTCGAGAGAAACAATCCGAGCTGAAACAGATGAAAATTGGTTTGAAGATTTCGGACAACGACCTTAACATTAAAGTTCGTAAAATGCGTGAATTCTTGGACGACGGTGATCGGGTGAAGATTTTGATTATCTTCCGCGGTCGCGAGATGGCACACAAGGAGCTTGGCTCGGAGCTGCTAGATAAAGCGGTCGGGTTGCTCGGTGACGACATTGTGGTCGAGGGGAAGCCGCAGATGAGCGGACGAAACTTGTCAGTACAGGTACGGAAGAAGTAATTTCCTACTTCCACGGCCCCTGATGGTACCTTAGGCCGGATGTTGTATTTTTTACAGAAACAGATGGCCATAATAATACCAACTATAAACTAAAGGAAAACCTATATGCCAAAATTAAAGACGCATAAAGGCACCGCAAAACGCGTGAAGATAACTGGTTCGGGGAAAATAGTGCGCGAGCGGGCTTTCGGGAATCATATTCTCGCTAAAAAATCTAAGGCCAGGAAGCGCAACATGAAAACTGCTGCAGTTGTCGATGGCAAAATTAGTAAAAATATTAAGAGGGCGTTAGGAGTTTAATTATGAGAGTAAAACGTGGCGTAGCTGCTCATGCAAAACATAAGAAGATGCTGAAACGCGCTAAAGGTATGCAACATGCGCGTACACGCAGCTATAGATTGGGTAAGCAAGGGGTAATTAAATCCCTGCAATATAGTTATCGCGACCGGAGAAATCGAAAACGCGATCTTCGCGCACTTTGGATTACACGTATCAATAATGCTTCGAGGGAACTTGGTCTTTCCTACTCGCAGTTAATTGCCGGGATGAAAGCCAAGAATATCACGCTTGATCGCAAAATATTGGCAGATTTGGCCGTGAATAATCCGGAAGCGTTTAAGAAAATTGTTAACACGGTGAAGGAGAAATAAGATGGCAGTCTGCGAAATTACTGGTAAGGGTAAAATGTATGGTCACAACGTCTCGTTCTCGCAAAGGCACACGCGCAAGGTGTTTAAGCCAAACGTAAGCAAGCGGACCCTGATCATTAATGGCCAGAAGATTAGGTGCAATGTGTCGACTTCGGCGCTTCGGACTTTGAAGAAGAAAGGTCTAATTGAGTCGCCAAAGGCACACGCCGAGAAAAAAGCGAATAAATAATTTAATTTGCTTAATGCAAAAAATCGCCCTGTTCGGGGCGATTTTTTGATAATGAGCCATTGATAAGCCGGGTTCTGTAACTATACATATTATATATAGTCGGCAGCCATCTATCTCGGCACTACATTGCTATAGTGCTCTAGCGGTGAGCGTGCATCCTCGAGCAGAGGTGATTAGCACTCCTTGCAACAGGTAGGGTTTGCCGCCGCGCTGTATCGCTACCGCGCGCTGTGGGCTCTTACCCCACTCTTTTCACCATCGCTCCCCGAAGGGGGCAGTATTGTCTCTGTGGTACTTTCCCTATCCTTACGGACGGTCGCCGTTAGCGACTACCTTGCTCTATGTTGCCCGGACTTTCCTCTTATATAAAGCGGCTGCCTTGCAGGCTCTAAACCTATTATATCATATATCTCCCCAGAGTGTGCTATAATTGTGATATGAGGGCTTTGTTTACGACCAAAAAGGACTCTTCTGCTGCGTATTTTCAAGAACATGGTTGGACTGTTTTTGACTATGCCGCTGATAGCGAACTAAAACTAACAGATAGCAGAGGCTGCCGTCTTGTGTATTTTCGTGATCCTTTTAACAATACAGACTGCAGCTACGACCGAGCAAAGATTGATCATATAATATCTACTTTTTCTGACGTCCGGAGTATAGACAACATTCGATCTTTTGATGACATGTTAAGAGTTGAGGATAAACTTTTTCAGGCGAGCCTTTATGGAAGTCTTTGTCCGCAAACTTTTCTGCCATCACAACAAGATTTCATCGAGGGCAACCATCTTGCGAAAAAACGAATTTCGCAGCGTGCGAAAGATATCCTTTTTGAGTTAACCACGCCAATTAATGATGACTGGATAATCCAGGAATTACTTGATATAAAGGAAGAGCTGCGCGTGTACTCAATATTCGGGAGGGTAGTCGAGGATGCAACCATCAAAACAAGTAAGCAAAGCGGCAAAGTTAAGGTGGTTGGTGGTCGTAAGATAACAGCTGAAGAGAAGGATTTTTGCAGCAAAATAGCAGAGTTGTCAAAAATGGATTTCATTGGTATTGATATGGCGATACTGGCCGATGGTGGCTTAAAGCTAATTGAAGTGAACAGGTCGCCTCAGTTTAAGCGTTTTGTAGAGATTTATGGAGAATCGCCGTTAAACGAAATATTAGACGCTTAGTTTAGGCGCCGACGCGGTCTTTATTGCCGCGGCGTGGGGCATTGAGCTCGATATACTCAATAATCTTGGAGGCTACGTCTTCGCCGGTGACTTTTTCGATACCGAAGCCGGGAGAGGCGTTTACCTCTAATACCAATGGACCGCGATTCGCGCGCATGAGGTCGACCCCACAAATGTGAAGTCCCATAGCGCGGGCAGCTTTCAATACGGTACGCTTCTCCTGAATAGTAAGCTTGACCGGAACTCCTAAGCCGCCCTGATGGAGGTTGGAGCGGAAATCGTCATCGAGCGATTCACGCTGCATGGCGGCAACGACTTTGTTCCCTACTACGAAGGCGCGGATGTCGGTACCGGCAGACTCCTTAATGAACTCTTGAAGCAAAATGTTGGTGCCATCTTCATTATAAAGGTAGAAAGCCTGGAGAGCAGACTTGGCAGCCTTGCGGGTGTCGGCCAGAATCACACCATTACCATGTGTGCCGGTGGCTAGCTTAATAATGACTGGAAGGCCGATTTGCTCCAAAAGGTCATCGATATCAGAGGTGTTGCGCGAAACCAGAGTTTTTGGCGTATCGACATCGTACTTAGCAAGAATCTGCGCGGCACGAAGTTTGTCGCGAGCACGAGTAATGGCTACTGAAGGCGAAGGCGTATAAACGCCCTGCATCTCAAATTGACGGACTACAGCGCAACCATAGCGAGTCATATTATTGGAAATCCGAGGCAGGATTGCATCAAATTTATCAAGTTTTTCGCCGTCATAATATACGTCTGGATGTTTGTCATCTAGTGCGAGATAGCAATTTTTATACTTGATCACACGGACATCGTGGCCGCGTTTCTCGGCTTCTTCGACGAGGCGCTTAGTAGAATAATTCCCTGGTCCATTGGACAAAATAGCTAGTTTCATTCGGAACTCCTTTCTTTCTTGATATACTTCTGGTGAAATTCGTAGGGGTCAGCTTTAAGCTCTTGATTGAGATTGAGGGTCTTAGGGTTGCTTCGGCGTATGACGTTGGCCTTGGATACATCGACGAGGTACTTACCCTCAATAGTGCGCCGGCCAATTAAGACTGGAAAATTATTGCGTGATCGGTCGGCGAGAGTAAAAGTGGTTTTAAAAGTTTGGCTACTGATAGTGACCGGGAGGCTAACGCGGTAGCGGATCTGCTCGTCGCCATGAGAAGAACGGATTACCCTAGCAGTATAGTCAGTGGTTTTGAGTCTCTCACCAGTATAAAGAGGCGATTTCTGACCAAAAAGACAAAAAGTTAAAGCTCCGTCTTCTTGCATGTTGATACTTGAAGCCCAGATGGAAGAAGAATCAGCGCCAGTGTCAACCTTTGCGGGAATGTTCTTTATTCCAGCTATCTCGACATACTCGGTGGAGCCGATAATGCTTAAATTGTGACTTTTCTCCGATGATGACATATCTTCTTTATTATATCATAATAGTTAACAAAGATCAAGGGTCGGCCCCTGTTGCGGCCTCCGTTGTAGACCGTTTATTCTCTTTGCAAAATCCTGTCGATAGCGGAGTTGGCTTCGGAGTCGGCGATCATATTTTGGGAGCGGGGGACGTGCGTGAACGAAACGGCGTCAAACCGACCGAGCTTGTTTTGGATGTCGCGGTAGATAGGGGCGATGTCTTGGTTTTTGATGCTGAAAACGCCGTTTAGCTGGTTGACCACCATGAGGCTGTCTGAGAAAAACCGTACAGTCTTGAAGCCGAGCTCGATGGCGCGGTCGATGCCTTTTTTCATGGCATAATACTCGGCGAGGCGAGAAGTAGCAAAACCGATAAATTCACCATCCCGCTCGGTGATCTTGCCAGTATCGTCGTAAATACAATAGCCGATACCAGAGGGGCCGGGGTTGCCGCGGGAGGCGCCGTCAACATGGATGGTGACGCCATTAGCCGTGTCGCGAAGCGAAATGCGATTGGCGTCGACCTTGCCCTCTTCGATTTCGAGCACTGAGATGGTGGTCTCGTTGAGGTGAACGTTGGCAGCAGTGAAGTCCTTGATAAATTTGTAGGCGGTGTAGCGATCGCGTGGGCTAGGCTTGGATTTACTATCGATGCCTAGTTCATATATAATATACAGGTTGCTGAGCTGGCTGGACCCTTCAGGGGCGAGAAAAGTGATGACGTCTTTCAATTTAACAGTGGAGGCGTTGAGGCCGGTATACTCCGTAAGAGAGCGCGCCATGGCCTCCTCGGGCTGCTCGCCGAATTTAATCTTCCCTGTCGGAAGCTCCCAAAAAACCGGCGACTCACTACGGCCCCGGCTGCGTTTAAAAACTAAGACCCCATCTTCGTTCTTAATTAAACCTACTACGCGAATTCTTTGTTTCATGCCCACCTTTTCTAGGAGCCCCATTGACCTGTTTTCCCCGTAATATATACAAGGTGGGTAAAATCTTATGCCTTACACCCACGAGTGTAAAGCCACGAAATCCCTATGACATGATTATTCAGGAAAATCATGCTGCCAACAGGGCCTAGTTCCATTATACCATATTGGGCCGAGATAATAAACAGATAATTTTATTCGCTTTTATGCTGCATGCCAGGATCTATCCCCCAACTGTAAAATAGAAGAAATGCAATATCCCGTTCATGCCGTTTGTCATGAGCGAGGAGAATAGTTCGCCAAAGATGAGGATGAGGGCGTAGACGATGATGAAGCCGTAGCGCTCGATGTTGGCGAGGACGTTGCGGAAAGAGTCGGGCGCGATGGCGTAGAGGACACGAGAGCCATCAAGGGGCGGAATGGGGATAAGGTTGAAGAGCATAAAACCGAGGTTGACATAAACAAACTCGGCAAAGATGAAGGCCGGAAGCGCCCCGCCAGAACCATAAAGTAAGCCAGAAAAATGCCCGATAAGAAAGAAGATGAAGCTTAAGAGAAAATTGGTGAGTGGGCCAGCAATAGCAACAAGTGCCATGCCCCATTCGCGCCATTTGAGGTTACGGTAGTTGATAGGGACTGGCTTGGCGCCACCAAAAACGGGCGCGTTCAGTATATATAATACTACTGGTACAAGAATAGACATATAGGGGTCGATGTGCTTGATGGGATTGAAAGTGAGGCGGCCAGCGTCCTTAGCAGTATGGTCGCCGAGCCAATAGGCTACAATACCGTGAGCGAGCTCGTGCAAAATAACTGAAATAACTACGATTACCAGGATGATTAAGACGTAGCCGAAGTTTAGGTTCATTAGCTGAGTACCACCACCTCTTTAGCTGCGGGAAGGCTGTCGGCGTTTTTGACTTTGAGCTTCTTCTCGGTGCGAGCAGTGAGCTTGAGTTCGGCTACCATGCCGTCGACATTACCCATGGCAATAATGAGCTTAGGCTCGAGCTCGCGGATGGCGCGGACAGAGGACGTGCAGAGGATATCGGCCACGAGGTCATCGAGATTCTCTTCGATGCCGCCGATGATACCGACGTGAACACTGCTAATTTCGACATCATAGATGGTCTTGCCGCTCTCGGTGGCGATGCCGCGAATGGTGGCGTCGCCAATTTCGAATTCACCTGGGCCCACGATCTGCCCGACAGGGAGGTTGGCGTCGATGGTCGCTTCAGCGATGTTGAATTTGATAGTAGTCTTCTTGGTACTGATAATGATTTCGTCTTGGTTTTTGCTTTCGATTTCAAACATAATTACTCCTTATCCTTTTATTATTTTCTCTGGGTCGATGATCTCGGTGATTTCCATCTCGAGAACCTCTGCTACGAAGCGGTCATTGACGCTCTTGCGATAGGTAAAATCGTCGACAGACATGATAGCGTAGTTAATGGGCTTACCGAGCTTCTTCTCGACGACCTCGGCCCAGCGGGTGAGCTTCTTGGTCTTGTCGTTACCAATGATGAGGAGATCGATGCCATCTTGACCGGGCAAACGATTAGTGACGATGAGGCCTTTTAAGTAATTTTTAACGGGGCGGCAATACTCGTCCCATGTGGTGGCACGAACGTCCTTGTCGCGGGTTGAATCAATTTTTTTCGAAAAAATGTCGGTGAGTGGACGAGTGAATGGGTGCTTGGCATTGGCTGAGTAATAAATCTTGTTGTCAAAGGTCTCATTTTTAATGATCCCGATGCTTTCGAGGTTTAATAGTTCCCTGCGGACGGAGTTAATCTGCTCGTCGATCACCCTGGTCATCTCGCGAACGTAAAAACTTTTCTCGGGGTTTTCGAAGAAGAGATTGAGAAGCTTGGCGCGAGTCTTGCTGCCAAATAATTTTTCGGTGGGGGTGCTATTTTCTTTGCTCATTCTATATATTATTTTAGCACAAAATGGGTATTAATTCGGCAAATTGTTAAAATTATTTATGACATATGGATAAACTTTTTCTAGCGGGAGCCAAATGATATCTTTGTTACGTTTAAACCAAGTCATTTGACGCTTGGCAAGGTGCCAGTCTTCGTAAAAACACTGCTCTTTGGCTTCATCTAATGTAAGTTCACCTTGGAGGTACTGCCAGGCGTACTCGTAAATATCGCTTTTCATAGCCCCACTACCCCAGCCGTAGGTTTGAACTAATTTTTTGGTTTCGTTGTATAAGGCTGGGCTGAACATTTGAGTAATTCTTTTACTCAGCCGAGCACGGAGTGCTTCAGTAGGCCAATCTATTCCGATTAGTAGATAATCGCCTTTGACCTCTTTGCGGTCTGAACAACTTTTTTGTTCAAAGTCGCCAATTTTCTGGCCAGTGGGGCCTTTGAACTGATAGTTGTAGATGAGAGCATCAATATATAGCCCGGTGCCGCCGACAATGATGGGGACTTTGCCGCGAGATTTGATATCTTTGATCTTGGACTCGGCGTAAGATTTCCAGTCGGCAACAGTGAAACGCTCGCCTGGCTCGACTAAATCGAGGCCGTAATGGGGGATGTCTTGCATCTCTTCCTTGGTGGGCTTGGCGGTGCCGATATCCATGCCTTTGTAAATCGCGCGAGAATCAGCCGAGATGATCTCGCCATTCAGTGCTTTTGCAAGCTCGATAGAAACGCCGGTCTTGCCGGAGCCAGTCGGGCCTAAAATAATTAATGTTTTCATTTTTTCTCCTCAAACAGTATGACAATTTTATTCGCTTTTACGCTGCACGCCAGGAAAGTTTTTGTAAATTTTTTAACGGAAATTACTCTTGTCTCACGGCTCCCTTCAGGGTTCGCAAGAGATAATTTCCTAAAATTTACAAGAACTTTCTTGGGTTGGCTTTATGCTCATAAAATTGCCATACTATTTGAATATCAACTTAATTTCTTCAGGAACTCGGCGAGCTTGGTGAGCTTGACCTTCTCTTCCTTGTCGCGGAGACGGACGGAGACGACGTTTTCCTCGGCATCTTTCGGCCCGACGACAAGGAGCGCGGGGATTTTCATCTCGGTGGCGCGCTTGATCTTCTTCCCTAGCGAATCGGAAGAGTCGTCCACTGCGTAGCGAAGCTCATTGTATTTGAGAGGCTTGTCGAGAACAATTTGATCGAGAATATCGGTAATTTTGGCGACGTAGTCGGATACAGTATTGTTAACTGTAACAATACGCACTTGCTCGGGGGCGCACCAAAATGGGAACCAACCGCCGGTATGCTCGATAAAAACTGAGAGGAACCGCTCGATGGAACCGAGGGTGGCGTGGTGAATCATCACGGGGCGCTCTTTTTCGCCCTTTTCGTTAACGAATTCGAGTTCGAAACGCTCGGGCTGGACGAAATCAAGCTGAATGGTAGCAAGCTGATGTTCCCTACCGATGGCGTCTTCGGCCATGAAATCAATCTTGGGGCCGTAGAAGGCGGCTTCGCCCTCTTGCTCGAAGTAATCTAGGCCGTTGTCGATAGCGGCTTGTTTGATTTGCTTTTGTGCCATATCCCAAAGCTTCTTGTCGCCAAGGTATTTGTCCTCGTCGGAGCGATAAGAGAGACGCGCGCGGAGTTTTTGCATGCCAACGGTGGTGTATAATTCTTTAACGATAGCAACTAACCTTTTGACTTCGTCTTTGATCTGATCGTTGCGACAGAAGACATGAGAATCGTCCTGAGTGAGCGAACGGACACGAGAGAGCCCGCCGAGCTCGCCGGTCTTCTCGTCACGATAATCGGTGGTGGCCTCCATGTAGCGCACGGGCATTTCCTTGTAGGTACGAGGGCGAGAAGCAAAAATCTGCGCATGATGTGGGCAGTTCATGGGCTTCATGGCGAAATCGTCACCGTTAACCTGAGAATGCACCATGAATAATTCGTCACCAAACTTGGCGTAATGGCCGGAAGTCTTGTACAAATCTGTTTTCGTGATATGCGGAGTCCAGACTTTCTTGAAGCCTTCCTTGCCACGGAGGCTCAGGGAGTAATTTGCCATTAGTTCCCTAAGTTCGGTACCGCGTGGAGTAAAGAGCGGTAATCCTGCGCCGACCAGATCGGAGAAGCAGAACAGGTCCAGTTCTTTACCGAGCTTGCGGTGGTCACGGGCCTTGGCCTCTTCTTGGCGCTTCAAGTATTCGTCTAGTTCTTCCTGCGTATCGAATGCTACACCGTAGATACGGGTAAGCATCGGGCGCTTCTCGTCGCCACGCCAGTAAGCGCCAGCCACGCGGATGAGCTTAAAGGGGCCAGTTTCACTGAGATCCTTGACATGTGGGCCTTTGCAGAGGTCGGTAAAGAGGTCACCCATATCGTAGAAGGTGATCTTGTCCTGCTCGGGGAGCTCTTCGATGAGCTCAATTTTGTAATCTTGCCCGTTGTCGCGCGCCCAGTCTAAGGCTTCGGATTTAGTCGCTTCGCGCTTTGTCATCTTGAGCTTGCGGGCGATGATGCCGCGCATTTTTTTCTCGATCTTGGCGAGGTCGGTGTCGCTGACTTTGCTCTTACCAAAATCAATATCATAATAAAAGCCATTGTCTATCGCCGGACCGATGCCAAATTTGGCATCTGGGTATAGTTCCTTGACTGCCGCAGCGAGGACGTGGCTCAGGGTGTGGCGCATTTTTTCTAGATCGTTCATTATTAACTCCGTTTATCTATTATTCTATTATAGCATACTTCACCCGTGTTCATAGAACTCCAAGCATAAATTTTCTCCGCCTGTTTTACTGCGGCTTCAACACCGCTCCCCTCGGAACTGGACTCGTTATTCTTGTTAGTTTTTACAAAATCCGTCGACTAAAGTCGAACCTTCGGTGCAGATGTATAGCCCAACTCCAAGCTCAGCTATTCGCACGACTTCAGCCTAGTTGTCAGTTTTACAGAAAATTAGGCAAGTGCTCGTTCTTTATGCCTCAATACGTAGTTTTCTATAAATTACTCATAGTACACTAGCGCAAGCTACAATGGTATTATAGTATTACTCACGAGAACTTCGCACATTGTAATTTTTGTAAAACTCACAACGACTGAAATCGTTAAATTGCGAATAG
>JAFWNY010000017.1 GCA_017510075.1 Candidatus Saccharimonadota bacterium
GCTTCGAATTTTTAGTCGTCTTAGTCATATTAAATCTCCTCTTCAAGACAAGGGTGCGAAAGCAAGACTTTCAAATTGCAATTCTTCACGCGAATCTCATCAAGAAAATCTTTCTCCTTCACACCGTGCTTCATAGTTACATCGTAAGTAAGCTTATACAAACTGCCCATATTCATAGTCTTCATCCTCACCAAATCAACTCGCGAAGTATATTTCTTAAAGATATCATCGAACACCTCCTCATAATCCAAATCCTCCGGAATCACGATTTTCAGCACGCGCTTTTTCTTGTTTGGCTCAAGAAAGCTCGTATATGAGAGGAAAACAATAGCCACAATCGCTATCACCGTAATTACCACCGCAAATAGCACATGCCCCATACCTAGCGCCAAGCCGATCATCATTGTAAAAAACACACTAAGTAGCTCTTTGGCATCCCCCTGAATAGAGCGAAACCTAATTAGCGAAAAGGCACCCAAAATCGCAATCGATGTGCCCAAATTTCCATTTATCATAATCATGACTGCCATCACTAATAGCGGCAGTGTAGCCAAAGTAATCAGAAAACCCTTCGTAGTTTGCGAGGTTTTCATGTGCATTATTGCGACAGCTACACCGAGAATAAGTGCTACACCAACACAAATCAACGCGGTTTTTACATCCATGCCAGTTGCCGTTGAATCGAATATTGTATTAAACATTTGTATCCTTTCTTATCTTTTCATATATTTTACCAACTTTTGAAAATTGCTGCGGAAAAACTTTTTGCTCTGACATCGTTTGCACTAACCACAGTGGCAAAACTCCGTGTGCTTTTACTTCCATAATGATATTTTTCTCATCCTTAAAATATATTTTATCATGCTTTCCTTTAACAAACCTTAAATTGTCGGTACGATATTTTAATTTTTCGTCAAAAGTAACTCTGAGACCGTCGTCTCCTTTGTAACTTTCACGATCATATACCACCATTATTTTAGGCTTTAAGTCAAAATTCTCGATCAAGTAATCAACCTCGCGGGCAATCTGCAAATCACACTCGTTCTCAACAGATTTCTGCGAAAGCTCCGCCAGGGAGACGCTGCGCTTCACTAAGTCGTCAAAATCCTTATGCGTAATCATTACTCGCCTTTTGTAGCCCACATTGTATTCTTTGCCGCGCATTTTGGTTTTTATCTCCAAGAAAACCCGGTCATATCCGACATAACTACGTGCCCGCAATTTTTCCTTAAAGATCGGCTGATCTATCGACTGAATAATGAAGTCATATCCATCCGTGTCAAAATACAGATTCATTACGCCAGACTTATAATAGCCGTCTTTCCGCATGTATTCCTTGATTCGCTCAAGAAAAGCCTTTTTCTGAAGATTAGTGATCAGATACTTTTTCTCGACTCTATCAAATACTTTTGTGTCCATACCTTATATTATATATTGTAAATCTTAAAAAATCATGAAAAACTTCAATATTATTTAATACTTTAATATAAAAGTGGTTAATTGCTTGTCAGGCTCAACAGATAGTTGCCAATTGTTCCTTTCTGCTATGGACTTTGCAATAGCCAGCCCTAGCCCCACGCCATCAGTTGTTTTATCGGTCTGGTAAAAACGCTCAAAAATATGGTCAGCTGACTGTTTAGATATGGTGGCGCCGTCATTTGATATGTTTAATTCGTGATTACTAATTGTGAGCGATATTTTTTGGTCACAATATTTAACTGCATTGTCCATCAATATATTTAATATTTGCGTATAATCGTCCGCGTTAATTTTTGTTTTGCCGCCAGTATTATTAGTAAACTTAAAATCAATTTTAGTCATCCTTGGCTCAAAACTATGCACGGCATTTTTTGCCAAACTCCCCAAATCTACTTCAGTCGCTACCCCACTGTCATTAATCAAGTCAGTACGCGCAAGCGTCAAAAGCTCATTATTGAGCGTTGTCAGCTTCGCAACCTCCTTTTCTACATTAGAGATCCATTTATTGCCGTGGATATCTGCAGCCTCAAGATTAGCCGAAATTGCCGCCAAAGGGGTTTTAATCTCATGTGAAGCATTCGCAACGAAAACCTTCTGCGAATTGTAGGCTTCTTTCACCGGCCTAATTGCCATATCGGCCAGGAAGTACGACACTAGCGCCACGGCCAGCTCGATGGCCAACCCCGAAACAATCAACATCACCAACAAATCTCGCGCAGCTAATTGTTTTTCTTTATTAATTGTAACAGTAATGATATCCTCTACATCATCCGTATACAATTCAATCTTGCTTTCCGGAATCGGCGGTCGATGGTTCGCAGATTGCGTCGAAAACAAATAAATAAACGAGAAACTCACCAAAATCACTACAGAAGTGATTCCGAGATTGATTAAAATTAATTTGCCGCGTAATTTCTTAAACATATATCAATTTATATCCTAGCCCTCTGATAGTTTTTATAGATGCTTTTGTCTTGATTGACTTCAGTTTTTTGCGTAAATATGAGATATAGACTTCGACATAGTTATCATCAAACTCCGATTCGGCGCCCCATACGTGCGCCAGTATTTGTTCCTTAGTTACGGCCGAGCCAGGAGCCTTCATCAGCATTTCGATAATTTCCGATTCTTTATCTGTCAGCTCTACCCCATTGAGAGAACGGTTGCCGAGGTCTAGTTCCAGATCCTCAAAGCACAGTACTTTCGCATCGGCCAAAGCCGGGCGGCGCACTAAAGCCCTTAGTCTTGCAATTAGTTCTGTAGTCTTGAACGGTTTAGCGAGATAATCATCTGCGCCGTAGTCCAGACCTTTAATCTTGTCTTCGACTTCATTCAGGGCCGACAGCATTATCACTGGCGTTTTGACGCCGCGATTGCGGATTGTCTTCAATATTTCAAGCCCAGACAACCTTGGCAACATAATATCGAGCACGATCACATCGTAGTGAGGCTTCAGAGCCAGACTTAGGCCCTCTTCGCCATCAACCGCCCAATCCACCGAAATTTTTTCTTTCTTTAGCATATGGATCACGGCCTCGGCTAAAAATTTTTCATCTTCTACATACAATATTCTCATATCATTATTATAATATAGTATAATTAAAAATTACTTAAAATTATTGTTGCAATATAGCACCTTCGATTTTGCCTCCAAGCTCCGCGATGCGTTGATAGGATACCTGATTCGTCATTACCACTACAATAAAATGTCGATTAAGTTCCGGAAACTCCACCACCGCCGCATCATGATAAATATTCCACGACGACCCATTCCAGTCCCAGCCCACCTTATTATACACATTTGCCTTCGTGAACCCGCTCGGCAACCCCTGTCGCCAATTGTAAGTTGTCGTCGGCTGATTCAAGAACGAATCTTTCATCCGTGCTACCAACTCTTCATCCGTAATATCTGTATGTTCATAAAACATTCTCATTATTTTCATAATATCTTCTGGATTTGATACCAAACTCGATATATCTGAATTTGCAATCTCAAAATCTTTCTCGACAATCTCGTCCAGAGCATCATGACCAATATACCCCCACAAAGTCTCCGCACATGGCGAATACGATTCTCGTATCGCCAGATCCAGGCATTCCAAAATCGTGTGTCCAGTGGAGCCGGCCTGGTCTTCCGCCTGCCATTCGCCTGATTCTAGCCTCCAGTACCCCTCATACACCACGAATAATTTATATAGTGACGCCGTATTGTAACTCTCGGCAACATTATAAGACCCAATTATCTCCCCTCGCTCCAAATCATAAATCAGTACGCTCCTGTTCCCTCCCACCGCAGCCGCCCAACTGTCCACCACCGGCTGCAAGTCAATTTTGGCCACCTCAGGCTCGGGCTCAATTTCTGGCTCCTTTTCCTCCTCTACCTCTGTTATTGCGGAGTTTTCGTAGGCGCTCTCTTCGTCTTCTTTGTCACCCGCAATCGACAAAAATCCCACCACCGTCAGCGTCATCACCATAATCCCCAGTAGCACCAGAAACAATACAAACCCAATTTTACCGTCTACGGCTTTACGCTGATTAGTCTTTCGAGAAACCACTTCGTCGTCTCCTCATCTAAAAGTTTTGTCTGCATCGTACTGTCATACACGGTTGGCACAATTTTTGTCTGCAATAGCTCCCCATTATAGAAATAATGCGCCAGCATCAGGCTCCGCGTCGTCCCTGGCCACCAGATCTGATCAAAGAACAAATTTCCCAGCCCGTAGTAAATCACCCCGTCACCATATAACTCAAAAGTCTGTGGCTGGTGTGCACTCGTCCCCACCACCACGTCAGCCCTAAGGTCTATCAAATGTCGGAAAAATCCTACCTGGTCACCCGCCGCCGAATCCGCTCGATCACAAGTCGGATCCTCATATTCTGACGCATAAGCGCTGCATTCATAGTACTGAATGTCCACAATTACAAAGTTGCCTCGCTCCTTCGCCTCTGCAATCTCGGCCGCCGCACTTTCCTCATAATATTGGTTCGCCCCTGGCGTCGCATCATAAGTCGCCCCGCCCGTCGACAGATTATACGCCAAAAACGTAATATTATTACCCTTTTCGTCTATTTCTAGCGGTACCGCCGCTTCGTCTGCCGTCTTACCGCCGCCCACTATCTTAATCCCATTTTCATTATAAGTATCGATCGTCTCAAGCGCCGCCGTGTCGCCACAATCTTGATTATGATTGCCAGTCAGCTCCACGATATCCAGCCCAATATCCAGCAGCGTATTAATAAACCGCTTATCCGAACAGATATTCTCGCTGCTTGCATAATCCGTAAACGACGACTCATTCGAAGTATGCGTCAAATCAAACCCCGATAGAAAATCCTTAATATTCTGCGAGAAATATGTCGCATCGCCACCCACCGCCTTCAACTTTGCGTTCATCCCCCGGCTCATCGCCGTCACGCCCGTCTGCACAAAACTGAGTACCTTGTCTTTCTCCGGGAATTCCCGCGTAAATGCCGCCTCCACCAACGGCCGGATTTCTTCATCATAGGCCTCCGACTCAAATTTCACCGTCCTATACACCGCCCCCGTATCAAACTCATCCAAATAATACTGCCCGTTTAAGCTCAGCAGCTTCCGCGTGAAATCCAAATCCTCCACCTTCGTCATCGTATGCGCCACTCCGCCTTCGTATACATCCGCAAACGCCAGCTCCGGTTCACTTACCTCCACATTCGTATCAGTGCTGTAAAAATCCGTCGTCGGCACCCATACCTCATACAAAAACTCCCCATCCTTTAGCTCTGGCTTCTCCAGACTATACTCCGCCGAGATATGCACGTCCTTGTCTAGATCCACTTCCTCTGTAAATATCCCCTGCAAAACCGCCAACTCATCACTGTTTAAGCTCTCATCATAATACACTACCCCCGGCACCCGGAAAATCCCCGTTTTCGTAAACCACTGTATCCCAAAGAACGCTCCTGCCCCCACCACTCCAAAAATCACCACCACTCCTAGAAAAAACTTTACCCTACTTCGCTTCCTCTTCATACTACCATTATACTGATAGCATTTGGCTTCGTCAAGAACTACGTTTTTGTGATTAAGCCGATTAATCTACTATGCATCATCCTGAAAGCGCGTAAAAACCGCCGAAGTAAAAAATCTGATTAGGTAAAAACCTAATCAGATCAACCTAATTGGAAAGCGTCCCATGGAGCGCTTTTCTTATGTTTTATATTATAGCACAAAATATGAAAATTTTGTGAAAAATATTTCGCTTTTTAAAAATGCTTGTGATATAATATAAACATAAGGAGGAGAGTGTGGAACTTAAGAAACGGATAGGGTTTCGAAAAGTATTGATAGGCGCGTATTTTGTGGCGTTTGCGGCGTATTTGGTAGTAGGTTTGCAGCCGGCAGAGGCTGCGAAGAGTTATGAAATAGCGGCGAAGCTAGAAATACCAAGCATCAATCTTGACACTGATGTGACGGAACTGAGCTTAAATGGTAATAAGCTGGACACGCCAGACACAATCGCGGGGAGCTATTCGGAGGAGCGGAATAAGATTTTGTTGATCGGGCATTCGAGCACGGTATTCCAAAATTTGAAAGATGTAAATTTGGGTGATGAGATTTATTATGATGGTGCGACATACAGGATAGTCAAGGAGCGTTTTGTGGTTAAATCGGCTATTGATATGGACGAAATTTTGGAGCCGGCGAGCGAAAAGACCTTGGTGATTATGACGTGTGCGGGCGCGGACTTAGGGGGTGGGGATGCAACGCACCGGTTTATGGTGACAGCCGTGATTAATGCGGATTAGATTCTAGATTTTGGTGAGTTTCACGGCAAAGCCGCCACCTGGCGCCATATAGAGATCGAGCGCTTCGCCGCGACCTACATGGCGTTCGGAAATGTTAATAGCGAACTGCTCGTCGCGGTAGTGAGCGTTATCGGCGTCGGCGTAGATCTCGGCGCGGTAAACGCCAGTGCTGAGGAAATCGAGGCCGATATGGATGCGGCGACCAGTTTCATCGGTAACGCCGCCGATGTACCAGTCCTCCGAGTCGCGGTCTTTACGGGCAACGACATAGTATTCACCAATTTCGCCGGCAAGGGGGAGAGTTCGCTCAAAATTAGTGGGGGCAGCACGGATAAAACCAAACTCACGTGGAAAACGCTCCTCATAGATAAAGGGGCGGTCAGCGGCCATTTGCATTCCAGAATAAATCGTGACAAAATAGGCGAGCTGGCGAGCAAGTGTAGTGGACATACGTTTCACACTGTTGGCAAGATCGAGGATGCCACTGGTGTAGTCCATGCCGCCGGCGAGCAATCTAGTGTAGGGCAAGAAGCAGGCGTGCGACGGAGTAATGGCGCCACCTTCGTATTCTTGGCCACGAGCGCCTTCGCGCGAGAGTAGGTTGGGGTAGGTGCGTTCGATGCCAGTGCCCTTAATTGGCTCGTGAATGTCGAGCATGATTCTTTTCTTGGCGGCGAGCTCAACGGTTTTTTGATAATGGTTGACGCCGAGCTGGGAATGGTGAAATTCGCGGCGGCCATTTATTAGCATCATACTGCCGGCGTAGCCAGTTTTGATATAATGAACACCATTCGCAGCGTAATAATTATAGGCGGCTTCGAGCTGTTTTTCGTAGTTATCGATAAAACCGACGGTTTCGTGGTGGCCGACTAGTTCAATATTTTTGCTGCGGGCGTAGCTGGCGACTTCCTCGAGATCGAAATCAGACGTAGCGACGGTGAATTTGTTGTTGATGCCGTTTTCGAGCCAGTCGCCTTCCCAACCTTCGTTCCAGCCTTCGATCAGGAGGCCGGAGACACCGAGGCGGACGGCGGCATCAATGTATTCTTTGGCGTGTGTCGTAGTGGCACCATGTCGTTCACCTGGCGCCCAAGTCCATTCGCCAACATACATGGCCCACCAGATACCAATGAACTTAAGAGTTTTAACCCAGCTAAAATCGTCGGTCGGAGGGTCGTTGAGGGCGTAAATCAGGCGGTTAGTAGTGAGCTCAATAGCCGAATCAGCCAACATGATGAGGCGCCAAGGGGCGCTGAAAGGCAGGGCAACATGGGCTTTGGTGCCATCGGAAAGCGGTGTAATGTCACTTTTGAGGGCCTGGCGCTCGTTTAATTTGATGGTCATAGAGCCGTAATTATAGAGAGCCGCTTCGTGGATGGCGAGATAATAGCCGGTGGGAGTCTTGAGCGTTAACGGGGTGTGAACGGAGCTCTGCAGGTTAAAAACATTGGTCTTCTCGTAGTTATATTCGTAGCGGTCGGGCTGGTAAGCGGGGATCTTCCAGGCGGTGCTGTTGAGGTCGATATTAAATTCGGTCAGTTCATCCTTGATGGAAATCTGCTGGAATTTAGGCTGGGGTGGAATTTCGTAGCGGAAAGCCACGCCGTTGTCGAAAACTCGAAAACGAAGCGTCATGATACGCTTGGGGTCTTTTTTTTCGGTCAAATAGAAAGCCGACTCGGAATAATTATTGGCAATATAGCGATCTTCACCCCAGGGGAGTTCGATAGTTTCTTCATGGCGTTTTTTCTGTTCGCGGATGAGCTTGAAGTTATTTGCCAGAGGCTCTTCGCCACAAATCAGAAAACCGAGCTGGGAGGGCTTGATGATAGGCTTGTCGTTTTTATAGACCGAATAGTAAATGCGCCCTGAGGTAAGGGTAAAATGACAACGTAAGCGCCCGTTTGGCGATAAAATATCCTTCTCGACTTCGTCCCTAGAAAATAGATTTGCCCACTTGAACATATATTTATTATAACACTCTGGACTTTTCTTTGTAAAGGAAGGTTTGTGGAGTTAATTTGGAAATGAATTTGCTATTGACGGACCCTACCACCATTAGTATAATGGTGGTAGGAAGCAAGCTCTAGGAACTTGCTTTGGGTTGAAGGTTGTTACCCTTCGTCTTCTACGACGAGGGTAACTTTTTTAGTTTTAGGTTTACGTTTGAACTTGAAGTGAAAACCACATTCTATTTCCATACGCTACCTCCTTTTTGTGTTTATTTTACTTTTACAAATCGGGGGTATTTACCTAGACTTGCCTAGAATCGTCAACACATAAATCCCCCCTTTCTGGAGCGGACCCCCGCATCAATCAAGTCCGCGCCTATTCAAGGGGAATCTATGATACTGCAAACTAAAAGCTTGCTCCAACCCGCTGCTAAAGTAGCATAATGCAAAATAAAAATCAACCCCTAGCGACCACAAAGCTAGCCACTACCGCTTTCACCTCTATAATTTCCGCAATCCCCCTATTGCTTATCGTAACCAATAGTACTATAAAAAATACAAAAATCACAAAAAATCTTTCACACAAAACAAAAAAATATGCTACAATGGAACTGCGACATTCTATCATGAGTAAACAAATGGGCATAATTTATTCCACGGCAATGTTGGTGCCGTTAGGTACTCGTCGTGGATACCCATTTAGATATTCATGATAGAGTGTCGCAACCTGCGGCACCATTTTCGTTTCGTACGCTTTTTACGAAAATGGTACCGCCCGAAGTAAAAGCGACATAACGAAAGGAACTAAAATGCGGGTCAAACATAGTCAAAAAATCATAATGCAGGATTGCAAAAACATAACTTCAGATTTGCGCAACATAAAACGCCATTTAACAGGGGCGCAAAAAATCATAGCTTTTAGCTCAATAATCATAACTCTTAGTTTATTAAACATAATTCACGCTTCCGCCCTCACCTACCAATCCACCGCAGACCTCAAATTCACCTTCAATCCAGTCATTGCTGTCAATGTGTCAGGAGATCTCATTATTCCCAATCTCGCTCCTAACACTTCCGCAGACAGTAACATTATTACGGTCTCTGCTAGCAGTAATAGCCCTTCTGGTTATATACTCTATGCTACGGTAGGTGATAGCAGTAATGCTTCTACCAATCTCACTCACACCAATGGTACTAATACCTTCACTAGTATTGCTACTGCTACCACTCTAGCTGGCTTTGGTGACAATAAGTGGGGATATGCCTATTCTACAGACTCTGGTTCTTCTTGGTTTAGTGGCAATGTAGATAACCCTAGTAACACTGACTATTATAGTGGCTTGCCACTATACACCAACACTGGCATTAAACTAGCAGAAACCAGCAATGCCACAGGTACATCTATCATCCAGTTCAAGATTGGCGCCAAAGCCTCCTCTACTCAAGTATCTGGCACTTATACCAACACCATCAACTTCATTGGTGTAGGAAATGTGATTACTACTAACTATACCCTAAGCTACGTAGATAATAGTAATGAAGCTACCGATATGCCATCTTCTAATACTACTGGCACCACTACAGATGGTACCTTTACTATTTCTACGGCTAAACCATCAAGAACTGACTACAAATTCACAGGCTGGTGCACCGTAGACAACTCATCTGATGATTCTACCTGTTCTGGCACCATCCTCCAACCTGGAGGGTTCTATGCAATAGGTTCGGCTACTTCGTCGTTTACTGGTACGGTTTATGCGGTGTGGGGGAACAATGCTCCAATTACTTATTCTGTAACATTTGAAGGAGACCTACGTTGTTCGAATGATTCATACACTGGAGACGGTGACTACTTACCCGGAGAAAATGTTTCATTTACGTATTCTGCACATGCAAGTGCGGAGCTATATGCAAATGATGAGTCGGTGGGTACTGGATACTCTATTACGCATAATTTTATCATGCCGTCACAAAATGTTGTATTTCGGGTTATGAGATATCCAGGGACGGGAGCACCTGAGCCATGCAGTAGGTAGCATACCACACTTGATTAGATTCGTTATTTGTGGTTTTTATCAAAATCCCAGCCATGCGAGCGATATTACAAGAGCTCTAAGCTGAATTTTATCACCATAAACGTACAACAAATTGATGCCACCAACTTTTATTTCTCGTGAGCATTTGACAAACGCATGATTCCAGCACCGCTCCACCGAGGAACATCTTTCAGATTCGTTATTTGTGGTTTTTACCAAAATCCCAGTCATGCGAACGCTCCACTATAATATATAGTACCAATTAAGGCAACTCTTGTGTGCCAACGAGTAACATATAGAACCTACTGTATGCAGGCTTAAAGCGTGAGCATCTGACGGATTTTGTAAAAACTAACAAGTATAACGAGTCCAGTTCCGAGGGGGAGTGGTGTTGGAATAAGCGCACAGTGAAATATGAATAAAATTTATGTTTAGAACTGTATAAAGCCCGCCCTACACCCCAGGCGAAAACATCTTCAACTTCTTCTCATGCGCCTTATACCTCGGATCATGCTCCCCCACCTCCGCCCAAAACGCCTTCGAATGATCCATGTGATTAAGATGCGCCAGCTCGTGCAGTATCACATAGTCTCGCAACACCTCCGGCACCTTCATCAGCCCGATATTGAGAGAAATCGTGCGGTTACTCGAACACGACCCCCACCGTGTATTCGCATGTGTCAGCCGACACCGACTATAAGAATACCCATACAATTTGGCATAGTATTCCAACCGATACGGCAAATATTCCCGCGCCTTCTTCATCAAAATCTTCTTCTGATAATCCCGCGCCCGCTGCTCACTCGGGTCACGCACCGGCAATTTTTCGCGAATCACATCCCGATTCGACTTCAAAAACCGCCTTGCCAGAAACTCCGATGTGTGCGCCGGCACCGACATCGCGAGTCGCCCCGAAGTATCAACAGAAAATTTCACCCCTCGCGCCAAAGCACTGCGCCGCACCATCACTTCACCAAACTCATCATCCTGAATAATCACTTTAAACCTCCCCATCCCCACCAGAAGCTACTTTGCCTCGGTCAGATCCGCTAACCCCGTAATAACATGCTTGGCCTGAGTCTCAAAAGTATGCTTGCCGGACAAGATAATTGGACGCTCCATCTCAGATGGGGCCTCCATCGCATTTATTGCTTCGTCGTAGGCCTCCTTTGCCTTAGATACAGAGCGAAAACGTTGCTTCAACCGCGTCCGAATAGTCGCTACATCTGTCTGGATCCAGATCAATGCCGGATCATAGCCACTACTACGCAGCAGGTTCCGCATTTCCATCCTTTCAACTTCGGTGCCAAGCTCCCCCTCGATCACGATAGTCTGCCTAGTCCTTATAATTAGCTCCAGAATAGTCAAAATCTGAGCACGCGTAAAACCATCTTGCGACAGCTTACTT
The DNA here is from genome assembly GCA_017510075.1 of Candidatus Saccharimonadota bacterium. Taxonomy (GTDB): domain Bacteria; phylum Patescibacteriota; class Saccharimonadia; order Saccharimonadales; family Saccharimonadaceae; genus Nanosyncoccus. The sequence goes on from JAFWNY010000017.1 coordinate 11,661, forward strand.
AAATCATAGCACGCCAGCCCAAACTTCTTTGCAAATTTCTCCGCAAAAGTCGTTTTCCCACTGCACGGCGCACCAAAGACTAACAGTGCTCGTGGTTTACTCCTCTTGTTACCTTCCATCATAATTTAATTGTATCACACTTTTTTGAATTTTGTGATAAAATAGTAACAGAACCTTTAGTATGTAGGGGTGTAGCTCAGTTGGTAGAGCAGTGGTCTCCAAAACCATGTGTCGTGAGTTCAAGTCTTGCCACCCCTGCCACTTGACAAATAGCACCAAATGTGGTGTTATTTTTTATCCCAATTTTCGTATTTCTAATTTTTATATGCTATAATAGTATATGATGAAAATACTTATGTTAGGTTGGGAATTACCGCCTCACAATAGTGGAGGTCTCGGTGTAGCCTGTTTGAACATGGCACGCGCCCTTACCAATGAGGGTGCTGAGATTGATTTTGTTGTTCCCTACGCTGCCGAGCATCCCGAGATCCACTTCATGCAAGTCCTCTCTGCCACCCATCTCGACCCCATTTATCGCTATGGCGGCGGCAGCTACGAGTCACTCAACATTCTAGAAAAAATCATCCCCACCGCGGACGAAGCCAAGAACGTCTCCATTCGCGACGTCCAGAAGACCTACTGTGAGTTCGTCGACCGATACCTCATGGAGTTCAAGCCCGAGGTGGTCCACGCCCACGACTGGCTTACCTTCGAGGCTGGCGTCCTTGCCAAGAAAAATTACGGCCTCCCCCTCGTCGCCCACGTCCACGCCACCGAATTTGACCGCGCCGGTATGCAAGCCGGCAACCCCCTCATCCACGAGATCGAGTACGAAGGCCTGATGCTGGCCGACAAAATCATCGCCGTCTCCGAGGCCACCAAGCGCATCATCCACGACAAGTACCATATCCCCCTGAACAAAATCGACGTCATCTACAACTCCCTCGACGAGAACTACGAGACCTCCGACTACCATTTCGACGAAGATTCCTACGGCTACCTCAAGAAGCTCAAATTCAGCGGCTGCACCATCGTCTCCACCGTCGGGCGCTTCACCGTCCAGAAGGGCCTCCACAATCTCATGCACGCCGCCGCCCTCGCCATTCGTAAAAATCCCAAGCTCATCTTCGTCTTTGCTGGCGATGGCGAAGAGCGCAACGAGCTAATCAACCTCGCCGCCGACCTCGGCATCAGCAAAAACGTCATTTTCACTGGTTTCATCCGCGGCAAACGCCTCCGCGACATCTATTCTGCATCAGACATTTTCGTTATGAGCTCCATTTCCGAGCCATTTGGTCTCACCGCCCTCGAGGCCGCCCACCATGGCGACTGCCTCATCCTCACCAAGCAGTCTGGCGTCTCCGAAGTCATCTGGTCGGCCATGAAATACGATTTTTGGGACGAGCGCAAACTCGCCGACGAAATCCTCGCCATCGTCAATAATCCCGCCCTCCGCGAGACCCTGCAGCGCAACGTCCAAAATGAATATCGCAAAATCTCGTGGGGTGAGGTTGCCAAAAAATGTCTGAAGGTATATAATAATATAAAACATAAGAGGAATTATTAAAGTTGCGCGCAATTTGTCTGTATCTACACATCCATCAGCCTGTCCGCTACCGACAGTATTCCATTTTTGATGTTAGTAGAGATTCCAATTACTTCCATGATGATTATCACGGCAGACAAAGTAACGAACGGATTTTTAGGAAAGTTGCAGAGAAAAGTTACAGGCCCATGCTCGACCTCCTCGAACGCAATATGCAAAAATACCCAGGCGTCAAAGTCTCCCTTAGTATTACCGGCACTTGGCTCGACCAAGCCGAAAAATGGGGCCCCGAATACATCGCCCAAATCAAACGCATGGTCGAGCGCGGCCAAGCCGAAATCGTAGGCGAGACTTATTATCACTCGCTCGCCTTCTTCTATAATCGTGACGAATTCGAAGCTCAAGTTACCAAGCACGCCACCAAAATCGAGAAATTATTCGGCGTGCGCCCGCGCGTCTTTCGCAATACCGAGTTCGCCTACAATGACGAATTAGCCCGCTGGGCAGACAGCCAAGGCTACAAAGGCATCCTCGCCGAGGGCTGGGACAAAATCCTCGGCTGGCGCAGCCCAAACTATGTCTACAAGCCCGCCGGTTGCGATAATCTCAAGCTACTACTTAAGAACTACCGCCTTTCTGACGATATCGCTTTCCGCTTTTCTAACCGCGGCTGGAGCGAATGGCCCCTCACCGTTCCTAAATATCAACGATGGCTCAATAACGACTGTCTTCGCGGCAACCTCATCAATCTTTTCATGGATTTTGAAACTTTTGGCGAGCACCAATGGCAAGACACCGGTATCTTCGACTTTATGAACACCCTCATCCCCAGCTGGCTCGGCGAGTACGACAATAAATTCGTCACCGTTTCCGAAGCTTGCGACCTCATGCCCCCCGCTGACGAGATTTCCATGCCCGAGACCGTCACCTGGGCCGACACCGAGCGCGATCTCTCCGCTTGGCTCTCAAATTCCATGCAAACTTCCGGCCAACACGATCTCTACGCCATGCGCGAGCAAATTCTCGCCACCGGCGACCAGCAGCTTATTCGCGACTGGCGCTACATGACCACCAGCGACCACCCCTATTCCATGTGCACCAAATACTGGAACGACGGCGATGTCCACGCCTACTTCTCCGCCTACGCTAGCCCCTACGAATCTTTCATGTACTTCGAAAACGTCCTCCGCGACCTCGAATACAGAGTAGAGACATCGCAAAAAAGCTAAAAACTAATTAAAGATTAAAAGCAGTTATAATTCTTGACATAAAAATGATTTGTTATGTTGTAATTTTTACAACATTCCAGTGCGTGAGCATCCGTGAGTACTATATAATACCATCGTAATTTACTCTAGTGTACTACGAATAGCAAATAGAAATCATTGCAACTAGGCATAAGATGCGAACGCCTGACGAATTTTGTAAAAAACAACAACAGAACAAGTCAAGTCAAGAATTATAATTGGTTTTAATCAATTAACGTTTCTTTTCCTTGACTTCGTTCCGCCCGAGATTCTTCTTGGTCTCGACGAACAACACATGCTTGCGCAAAACCGGGTCATACTTCTTCAAAGATAGTTTATCCGGAGTATTCATCGTGTTTTTCTTGGTGTAGTAAGCACGCACGCCAGACTCCTCCGACACGAGCCCGACCAATTTTCTCTTAGTATTATTCTTCTTTGCCATAATTACCTACAATTATATCACACCAGATTAAAAAAGGCAAGGATAAAATCCTTGCCTGCGGGGGTGGGGACTTAGGCGCCACAAGAGAAATAGTGAGCCATCATTTGTGCTTGGGTTACGAACGGGCGTCCGCAGCGCGGGCAACTCCAAGTAACACTGCAGACCCACTCGGGGACACGCTTGCGCGCATAACGATCTACCATCATCTCACCACCTTTCATAAAGTACTAGTTGGTTTCCACACCACCCCAATCATACTACTTTTTAGTATTTTTTGCAAGCAATAGCTCAATAAACCCCTTGATCTCCTTTAGCCCCCGAGCCTGATCCGCCGCCACAAATATCTCCGGGTCATCCAAAAACGACAAATCCGCCACCACCCCGTACATCGCCGCAAGCAACTTCAAAAACCCTTCCTCATCCGCCGCATTAAACTCATACACTTTATCGTATACTTCGCCATCTCGATCCGGCGTCACGAACAAGATATGCGCCCGCTCCACTTTATATTTCGCATAAAGTGGCGAATTATTGAGTAGCATCTTATAAAACAACAGTTGCAGCATATATTTATACAGGGTCGCGTGCGACTGCCACTTCTCCTTATGATAGCCCCCAGTCTTAAAATCATAAATCTCGATCGTCCGCGCATCCTCATCTATCAAAATATGATCAATCTTACCCGTCACCGGCACACCCCCTACCACTAATCTATCCGAAGCAAAATCCACCTCAGCGCGCCCCGTCCTCAACACCCCACCAAACGCCTTAAGCGCCACCGCCAAATCCCGTGGCCCTTTCTCGCGTACCTTCCGCGCCACCTCCGTAGATAGCGCCCGTTTTTCTAGCTCCGCCAAATACAGCTCCGCCGCCTCTTCATCGGAAATCCCCCGGTTCGTCACCGCCTCAAACACCGTATGCACCAAATTCCCCATCGCTAACGCCTCCGTCTCCGCCTCACGCGGCGCCCGTAAGATATACGATTTAAAGAACTCCTGCGGTCCCGCATAAGCCACGTCCACAAAGCTCGTCAGCGCCGATGCCGACAGCCTTAGCCCCTCCACTCGTTCCTGATACAAAGCCCGCATATCTGGCGACTGCGCCACATACGTCGCCAGCCAATTTTTAAGATTCGCCTCCCGTATCTCC